>JAISAE010000073.1 GCA_031266875.1 Treponema sp. | reverse complement strand
GCGTACCCGCGTACCCGCGTACCCGCGTACCCGCGTACCCGCGTACCCGCGTACCCGCGTACCCGCGTACCCGCGTACCCGCGTACCCGCGTACCCGCGTACCCGCGGTGAGGTTTGCCCGGAGATTATGGTTGTCGCTGACGCTTAGACATCTGTCGTTCATAGTTGTGTATTATACCATAAGGCAAAAGAACATGCAAGTAGGAAAAAGAAAAAAAGGAACAAAAAAGATTGAAGATATTACCCTGGCGGCATCCCTCCTCGGCTCCGGCGGCGAGCTGGCAAGCTGATGGCTATCGGCGCTATCAGAAAGAATGGCCAGTAACTCTGAGTCAGTGCGACTCAAGGAGTATACGATGATCAAGCGCATCTACGTCATACGTTTTTAACACTCCTTTAACGGTCGCCACTCTCTAGTTAAATGGAGATGATCCACCGACTGAGTATACAAAGCTTGATGCTATACACCTAAAAGGGTACGCACTAGGTATTCTTCTGAATGTGCTTTTGGATTTGGAATCTCTCTAACAGTACACATTAAGTAATGTGAATGATACACATAGACTATGTGGGTCTAGCGCCACGTATCCACGATCTCACGCATGGGATTGGCTCAATCTTTTACCAAACTATGGTTACGCTTTTAAGCAAACCTTGTTATACTGATCTTGTGTCGTATATAGCAAGATTATCACAGCAACTAAGCAAACACTTTAAGCAAAATGTCGCGCCGTTTGAAGAAGACGGCTGCCTTGTACTGAAAGGTACGCTCGACAAGTGGCAGGATATTGTCAAGGCAGGGAGAATCGCGGTAACAAGCAGAGGCTTTAAGGGACACTATCGCGGGCTGGTAAACAAAATTACGTTTAGCGGGGGAATCATACCGCCGATGAATCTGCCGCCAATGACGGATTCCGTGCTTGAGGGGCTTAGGCCCGATGTGCTGGTTATCGGCGCGGGGATTATTGGTTCAGGCATTGCCCGTGAACTAACGCGCTATAAGCTCAAGGTGCTGCTTATTGAAAAAGAACACGATGTTGGAATGCAGGCGTCAGGCAGAAACGATGGCATGGTACATCCCGGTCTTGACTTAAAACGTGGGACTCTCAAGTATCACTACAACAAGCTTGGTAACAACATGTACGATGCTTTTGCCCGCGACCTCGGCGTTCCCCTTGTCCGAAGCGGGCAGTACCTCTGTTTTACCAACCCGTTGTTTATACCTATTCTTTACCTCACCTGGTTTCATTGGAAATACCTTAAAGTTTCGGGGGCTAGGGTGGTACTCAAACAAGAGCTACGCCGTCTGGAGCCGGGGATAAAGGACGATGTTGTGGCTGCGCTCTACTTTCCTACGGCAGCTTCCGTGTGTCCCTTTAACATAACGATTGCCGCTGCGGAAAATGCTGTACAAAACGGCGCACAGCTAAGCCTTGATACCGCCGTGTTGGGGATGCAGGTGGAAAACAGGCGCGTTGTTTCAGTAAGAACCAATCGCGGTACAGTATATCCTAAGGTGCTGGTAAACGCCGCTGGTGTCTTTAGTGATGATGTTGCCGCTATGATGGGCGATCAGTTCTTTTCGATACATCCCCGGCGTGGTACGAATTCTATCCTTGACAAGAAAATCTCTCCGTCACTGGTGCGTACCATTGCCAGCAAGATGGGAGATGTCTCAAAAGGCGCCCATTCAAAAGGCGGCGGGCTTATCACCACTGCCCACGACAATCTTTTGGTTGGCCCTGACGCGGTAGAAACGTATGAGCGAGAAAACTACGCCACTGTCAAAGAATCAATACGCGCAACCTTTGCAAAATTTAAGCAAACGGCTCCTGCGCTGGATCAAGGGCAGATCATCACTTACTTTACGGGGGTACGCGCAGCGACCTATGAAGAAGACTTTGTGGTGTGCAAGGGACAGCGCACGGTGAACATTGTACACGCCGCAGGTATTCAGTCGCCGGGGCTTACCGCCGCTCCAGCCATTGCGGTGGATGTTGCACACTTTGCCGTTGAAATCCTTGAGGATGCTTTTGGTGTATGTCCGGCAGTGAACGAGGCTTTCAATCCCGTGCGGGAGCCGATTCCTCATGTGGCCACTATGGACGAAACCGCACGCCATGAGCTGATTCGGCAGAATTCCGATTACGGTATCATTCTCTGCCGCTGTGAAGAAGTAAGCAAAGGCGAGATACTCGACGCTCTGCGGCGTCCCATTCCTTGCGATACGCTTGACGGTGTGAAACGCCGAGTTCGTCCCGGCATGGGGCGTTGTCAGGGCGGCTTCTGCGGCCCTCTGGTGCTTAAGCTCATCGCCGCGGAAAAGAAGCTCCCTCTGGATATGGTAACAAAAAATGGACGAGGCTGCGTTCTCTGCGGACAGACAAAAGCTCCTTACAGCAGAGCTGGCGCATGACAGCGGCTTATGAGGTAACGATCATCGGTGGAGGCCCGGCTGGACTGGCCGCTGCCATTGCCGCAGACAAGGCAGGGGCGCGGGTGTTGCTCATTGAACGGGAAGCCCGTCTGGGCGGCATTCTCAAACAGTGCATCCATGACGGATTCGGTCTTCTGCGCTTTGAAGAAAAACTGAGCGGCCCTGAATACGCATACCGTTTTATCCACGAACTGCCACAGACCCATGTTGAAGTGCGTACACTGAGTTTTGTAACCCGCATCAGCGCCATTGCCGGAACATCGGATGAGCGGAGACTTAGCAGCGGTGAAAGCTTGCAAGGGTTTGTGGTTACTATCACGTCGGCTAGGGGCATGGAGACGATTTCTACCAAAACGCTGATTCTTTCCACCGGCTGCCGGGAGCGTACGGCGCGACAGGTGGCTATTCACGGCGTGCGCCTGGCGGGTGTTCTCACAGCAGGTTCAGCGCAATACTACACGAACATTCTGGGACAGCTTCCCTGCCGTCGCTGCGTTATACTGGGTTCCGGCGACATTGGGCTTATCATGGCACGGCGCCTGCACCTTGAAGGCGCGGAGGTTCTCGGCGTATACGAGGCGAAACCCACTCCATCGGGGCTATCGCGGAACATCGCCCAGTGTCTTGATGATTTTGATATTCCACTGCACTTGAGTAAAACGGTAACCCGGACTTTCGGGGATAAGCGGCTTGAGGCAGTAGAAATCATGTCGGTGAATGAAGCAATGGAGCCTATCCCTGGCACAGAAGAACGCATTGAATGTGACGGGCTCATCCTTTCGGTAGGGCTTATCCCCGAAAATGAGTTGGCTGAACGTATCGGTGTACCTTTGAGCGTGCTTACAAAAGGACCAGTCTGCGATCAGCATAACATGACTAAGATTCCCGGTGTGTTTAGCTGCGGCAACGCGCTTCAGGTAAATGACCTTGTAGAGTATGTGTCGGAAAGCGGGGAGACTGCTGGCCGGGCGGCGGCTGCTTTTGCGGCGTGTAAAGAAGTTCCCGCATTGCCTCGTTACGCTGAAATCTGTCCCGGCAAGGATATTCTCGCCGTAACGCCACAGCTTGTTAATCTTGATGCTCTGGAAGATAGAATCACCGTATTTTTTCGAGTTCGTGAAGAACGCTCGTCCGTGCGCGTCCGCTTTGCGCTGGAACATTCCGGCGGGCCAATTGAGCTTTTTTCACGGAACTATCAGCGCCTTCGTCCACCTGAAATGGAGCGTATTATACTCAATCTTAAAAATATTACATTGAGCGAACATACGCGCATTATCATTACAGTAGAAACTGTCAATTAATAAGTTCGTAGTTGAACATGTGGGTACCGGCGTCTACTATCGCAGCCTCCTGCGCTAGCCTATCGCAGCTTCCCGCGCTAGCTTACCGCAGCTTCTCGCGCTAGGTTAGTACCCGTGTTAGGACACAAAGGTGGCGGCATGGTCGGGAAGTGAGGCGGAATATCCGCAGGCTTGAGCAAGGCGGCCATGTACAAAAAATATGAACGATAATGGGTTGCGTCCGGTTATCAAGGTAATCAGTGAAAAATGCGTTAGTTGCCATGACCCCTTAGCAACGTAACGCTGAAACTCAGGTCTGCCATCAATTGCGCCTCGCCTCAGTGTCTGGCGCCTCATAGCTCTGTCAAATATGCTTCGCTTGCGGCTGCTTCCTGTTCAAGGCTAATGGCTTTGAAAATGGCAAGGGAACGCTGATAAGCGTTTCGCGCCGCAGCCCGATCGCCGGCTTTTTTGTACACATCGCCAGCAGCGCGCCAGTCCATGCCCAGCCCGTAAGGGTTTTCAGCGCGGCGGTCAAAGGCTATTGCGAAGGCCAGGGCATTAATGGCTGCGTCATAATCGCCTGCAACGGAACGTACTGAGGCAATGAGATACCAGTCATTACCAGCGGCCTCAAGGTAGTTGCCTTGCTGGTGAATATCAAGCGACTTCTTGAGCGCGGCTTCAGCCTCAACAAAATGGCCGTTCTCCTTTTCCGCAAGGCCAATTACAGTCCAGCCTAGGGCAATGAAGAGCTTGTCCTTCCTAATGACACTCAGTTCCCTAATAACCGCGATCCGCACTTCTTCGGCGTCAGCTCCACTCAGGAGCCGCCCACGCTCCTGATAGATACGCGCCATTGCCGCTAATTCAATTTCACCGGTATGTTCGGCCTCAGCGCGGGCATCTTCCCACAGCAACGCAGCCCCAGACTCATCACCCTGATAGTAGAGTACGTTCCCGCGAGCAAGCAATTCCCGGACAAGGAGACTCGGATCATCAACGCTGGTTGCCAGCCGCTTTGCCTCGTCGAGCATGTGGAGCGCCCGTTCAAAGTTCCCCTGATCCACCTCGTGATTGGCAAGGTCTAGTTGCGTCTCAGCCGCATTACGAATCGTGAACAGCTCTGCAGGCCGTTTTGGTACTGAAGAACAGGCGACAAAGGCACACGCGAAAAGTGTCAACCATACACAATGCCCTATACACCTCACCTTTTTAGCGATCATACGCTGCCTCCACTTTCGCTAGAACCTAATATTGCCGCGTAGACTAGTACCGGTCGGTTTTGACTGTACCTTATCAGGAATACCGCCCCGTAAAAGCGGGTTGTTCTTCACGCCGCTTAACACATCTTCAATATCATTGAGTGTTCCCTGTACTTCACTCAGCAGAACCGCTGTTTGTGAGGGGAGCGTGTCGGTAACTCTGTTCAGGTCAGCAAGCACGCCGGAAACAGAATCAAGCGACGCCGCGAGACTTGCGTATACATCGCCCTGCTTATCCAGCACTGCCGGAATCAGACCTTCATCGGCGATTCTGCTGGTGAGCGCCTTAACATTGGTAAGCAGCGGACGTATTTCACCCAGCACCTTCTCCAGCTCCGTGTCAATGATACTGGGTATGGCTTCAGGCAGACTGTTCACCGTAGCAAGCGTTTCTTCCACGCCCCCCAGAAGCCGCCCCAGCTCCGTACTCGTATCGTGCTGACCGTCTGCCGCGCCTTTAAGGGCGACGTTTGCGGTAGCCGAGATTCCGTTAAGCTCGGCCAAAAGCGTACCTACCTGCGCTATAAGCTGACTGATGCTGTCGCTTCGCTCCGGTACATTCGCCAGCCCCTGCGCAATGAGCCGGTTGCCTTCAATGGATGTAACCGTGTAAATCTCCGCGCCTTCCTCAATGCGCGAGGGTCCTTTACCCGGATATATCAAAAAGGAACTCCCCAGAACCGAGATGGGCGGCGCGTCAAGCGAGACTAAGGTGCCGGTCTTGATCCGCTCAATGTACGTATCGTAGATGAAAAAACGCGCCTCCACGCGGTCGTCCTCAGTGAGCCTGATCGACTTTACCTTCCCAAAGGTAAAGCCCTTGTACTGAATCGCCATGTTTTCGCTTATGCCAGAGGCAGTATCAAGGTAGGTGATAAAGTAATAATCTTTGGCGAACCAGCGTTGGTTTACGCTAAGCAGGAAGAGTATCACCACAAGAACCACCAGCGCGACGACAATGGAAAGGCCGACGATTCGGTCGGCGTAACGAATCGTGAATTTCATGAATAAATCCCTTTTTCTATGTATTGAGCGAGATCCGTATCCGAGGCAAGCTGCGCTCCGGTAAGTTTCATGGTAATAGCGCCACTCGTAACCATAAGCACATAATCAGCCAGATACTTGACGAGCCGCAAGTCGTGGCTGACAAAAATAAGGGTATTGCCCTTGTCCTTGTGCGCTTTCACTATGTTTATCAGGCGCTGCGCCGCGTGATCATCAAGCGATTCAGTCCATTCATCCAGAAAGAGCAGGACAGGCCGGCAAAGCATAGCGCGTGCAAAAGCAATGAGCTTCTGCTCACCCATAGACAGTTTTGAGGGACGCATCATAAGGTCTTTTTGATAAGCGACCTCAGCGAGCGCCTCATTGATACGCCGGTCCCGTTCTGGTTTTGGCATCTGGGGGAAGTGTATTCGCAGGGGCATCTCCATATTCTGATACAGGCTTTGGTTTGCCCAGAGCGCCGAGTCCTGAAACACAAAGGTGGCCTGTCTGCGGAACTTGAGCCGCTGACTACGGTTCATAAGCGAAATATCCTCGTGCTGAAAATATACCGCTCCCTGTGCTGGTACAAGGAGACCGGCGGCCAGCTTGAGTATCGTGGTTTTCCCGCCCCCAGACGGGCCTACCAGGGCGGTAGCTTTTCCCTCCTCAAACTGGTAGGACAAGCTTTGTACGATATGCTGTTTCTCCGCAATGAAACTCACGTTTTGCATCTCAATGATTATTCCCATACCTGTTCCTACAACGAATAATACAGCACTGAGAGTACGCTTTGTACGATGATAGACATGATAATGGCTGAACTGACAGCGCGTAGTCCGGCGATAGGTATCTCGGTGCTTGCCTGTTCCACCGCCAAGCCATGCGTGATAGCGATGATTGAGATAAGCATACCGGAAATAAGGCTTTTAACAATGGAAATGATAAGGTCAGATAGGGTAAGGACTTTCAGTATGTTCTCGAAGTAGATCGATGGCGGCATTGGGTTAAAGAACTGGGCGACGAAAAAGGAACCGGCAAGACCAAAGATGGAGAAGTAGAAGTTTAAAAGAACCATAGAAATGGTAACCCCAAGGAAGCGCGGCACGGCGAGGTGTTCAATGGGGTCAACGCCAATTGAGATATAAGCCTCAATTTCATGAGAGATGACCATGCTGGCCATTTCTGTGGCAATGGCAGTGGCAGAGCGGGCGCTGATGATAATGGCCGTGATGATTGGTCCGAGTTCACGGGTGATGGTGGCAATGAGCGTGGCGTAAATGAGACCTTGCTGGGAAACGCTACTCAGCAGAGGCATGAACAGGATGTTGATAGTCGCTCCGATACTCAGCGCCATCAAGCAACTGATACCCATAGCCTCCGCGAAGGTAAAAAGAATCTGCATGATGAGAATTTTGAACGACGCTTGTCCCCGTATCACAAAGTAGCCGGCTCCCCTCAATATCCGGGCGAAAAACCCCAACGTATAGAGAGGCGAATCCATAATGGGCAAGCTCAGTTTCATGGATGTAGTATACACGAAAGCTCATAAGGGGTAAAGGATAATAAGATTTTATCCCCCTCGCGTGTCTGACCCCTTTTCCAGTAGCACCCTTGTCTGGGAACAGCTTGCGTGTCCAGTAACGGCCTTGTCTGGGAACAGCTTGCGTGTCTGACCCCTTTCACCCAACCCTTGCGTGTCTGACCCCCTTGCGGTCTCTGACCCCTTTCACCCAACCCTTGCGTGTCTCCTTGCGGTCTCTGACCCCTTTCACCTAACCCTCGCGTGTCTGACCCCTTTTCCAGTAACGGCCTTGTCTGGGAACAGCTTGCGTCTCTGACCCCTTTTGGGAACAGCTTGCGGTCTCTGACCCCTTTCACCTAACCCTTGCGTGTCTGACCCCCTTGCGGTCTCTGACCCCTTTCACCCGTGCGTGTCTGACCCCCTTGCGGTCTCTGACCCCTTTCACCCAACCCTCGCGTGTCTGACCCCTTTTCCAGTAACGGCCTTGTCTGGGAACAGCTTGCGTGTCTGACCCCTTTCACCCAACCCTCGCGTGTCTGACCCCTTTCAACGGCCTTGTCTGGGAAACAGCTTGCGGTCTCTGACCCCTTTCACGGCCTTGTCTGGGAACAGCTTGCGGTCTCTGACCCCTTTCACCCAACCCTTGCGTGTCTCCTTGCGGTCTCTGACCCCTTTCACCCGTGCGTGTCTGACCCCTTTTCCAGTAGCACCCTTACGTGTCTGACCCCTTGAGGTCTCTGACCCCTTTCACCCAACCCTTGCGGGAACTGGTACAAGCCTAGCGCGGGAAGTCGCGGTAGCCTAACACGTTTGCTCTGGCTCAGAACAAACGTACTCCGCCTCAGAGCAGTGTTGTTGTGGCTCATAACAACACTGTTGCGGCTCACAACAACACTGTTGTGGCTCACAACAGCACTGTTGCGGCTCACAACAGTACTGTTGCGGCTCACAACAACACTGTTGCGGCTCACAACAACACTGTCGCGGCTCACAACAGTACTGTTGCGGCTCACAACAACACTGTTGCGGCTCACAACAGTACTGTTGCGGCTCACAACAGTACTGTTGCGGCTCACAACAACACTGTTGCGGCTCAGAACAAACGCGCTCTGGCTCAGAACACGTTTGGTTTACTACGCTGAGGGAATGTCGATGCGCGGGAAGGCTTGTTTACGGAATAGGCATAGCTCTTTTCAACAAGTGGAGCTTTCTCCCACTAAGAGAAAGCTCCACTCTGGTGAAATGGTGGTGGTGTGCGCTGTTTAGGTGATGCTCAGGTTCAGGACAAAACTGAACGTTTGCTCGTTAAACTGGTACTTTTCCAGCAGCGCCGGGCCGCAGCTATTAGAGCCGACACCACTCTGCGCATAATCAAGGCACAGCACGGTATAGCCGGAGGGAAGCAGCTCAAAGTTGTGCGCCTTAGCCGTCAGTTCCTCCTGCGTGTAGACCGAGGCGTTAAAGCAGAAAGGCTTTGTTTCTTCGCTGGAAACCTCAAGCCCGCCCTGGGCGTCTTTCACGCTGAGAAAATCGCACGCCCAGTGGCTGCTGTTTTCCTGCGGCTTGATGTAGTCCTCGTGCTGCGCCGCGACTGTTGAGCGAAACGCGCCGTACCACGCGGCCTGATGTTTGTCGATGTAGGTTTCGGTGGGACCATAGCCTCGATACTCAAGCTGATTCATGGCGCGGGGCAGGAAGAGCCGCAGGCCGAAACGGGGCAGGAACGGTAACTCAGCCCCAGATGGCATATCGCGGTTTTTCTCGCAATCAAGTTGAACGCGAATCATGCCGTCAGCACTGATTCGCCAGCGTGCGTTCACATTGATAAGCCGCTGGATATACACCGCCGCGATGGATAGCGTGGCATGGATCACGATAGCGTCAGCCGCAGTTTCATAGCTCACTGTATACACCCGCGTTACGGGACGCTGATAACCGGCGGCTTCCCACTGACGGCGGATGTACTGGTCGTTGTCCGTGGGGGCGCGCCAGAGGTTGAACTGCATGGGGAATGGTGTTTCCGCAGGCGTTGCCAGCAGCGCGTGGTTATTCGCAACGAGTGAGTCAAACAGGCCGGTGAGCTTGTTAAACACATAGCGGAACGACGCGCCGGTGATGACGAGCGTGGTGGCGCTCTCGCTCACCGCGATACTGCTGGCTATCTTGCCATGAGTGGGCGCGGGACGAGCGTGTCGCCGCAGTTCGAGCTGATCATGCCCTAAGATATGCCCCGCTTTGGTAAACGGCGCATCAATGTCTTGTATATAGAAAAGATTGAGATGATAGACGCCGAATGGCGCGTCATTCGCGGGCAGATGATAGGCAATGGGAACATCCTGCTCCGCCATTGGCGCGATGTTCAGTGGCAATGAGCCGCTGTCAATACGCTCGCCGTCGCGGGTCAACTCAAAGCGGACACTGATACAACCGGACGTGCTGGTGAAGCGCAGTTGGTTTCTGAAGCGCACAACGCCGTCTTTGACAAGGCGGGCGCGTATTGGACGGCAGATGTTCTTGTACTCCAGCAGGCCAGTGTGGGGACGGCGGTCAGGATACACAAGGCCGTCCATGCAAAAGTTGCTGTCATGCGGGAACTCACCGAAGTCGCCGCCGTAAAAATACTGTGCCTTGTTGTCAATGGTTTTGCCCATGTACATTGCGTGATCGCACCACTCCCAGACAAAGCCGCCAGCAAAGCCCGGATACTTTTCCATGAGCGCGAAGTAGTCCTCGCCGTCGCCCGGTCCATTGCCCATAGCGTGGATGTATTCGCACAACACAAGAGGCCGGCGCGATCCATCAGGCGCGGGGCTGGCAGCAGGGTCAGGCAGGCCCTCGGTGAAGTAACGCTCGATCTCGGCAATTGATGGGTACATACGGCTGTACACATCAAGCGCCGATGTATCGTTCTTGTGTCCGCCGCTGTCGCCACAAGCGCGCTCGTAGTGGAGCAGGCGGGACGAGTCGTAGGCTTTAACCCAAAGCGCGGCCTTCTCGAAATTGGGGCCATAACCCGCCTCATTGCCCATTGACCAGAACAGGACGCAGGCGTGGTTCTTGTCGCGGATCACATTGCGCTGGATGCGGTCAAGAATCGGCGTCTCGAAACGCGCATCCTGAGCCAGTAGCCCGTACGTGTCGCGCCCTCCGCCGTAAATTGTTACTGTACCGTGGCTTTCCACATCAGCTTCGGCGATGAGGTAAAAGCCATACTCGTCGCAGAGCGCGGGGAACCACGGTGAGTTAGGGTAGTGACTGGTGCGTATCGCGTTGATGTTATGCTGCTTCATCAGGGCAAGGTCGCGCAGCGCCTGTTCGCGGCTGATTGCTGAGCCACTTACCGGGTCACTGTCGTGCCGGTTCACGCCGTTGAAGCGTACCGGGACTCCGTTCAACAGGATCACGCCGTCTTTAACCGTAATCTCCCGGATGCCGACCTTCTGGGCAACGCACTCGTTATTGCTATCAATGAGCAGAGTATACAATACTGGTTTTTCAGCGTTCCACAGCGCCGGGTCTTTGACGAAGAACGTTATCTTCTCATCGGCGGCCTTTTGTGTCGCGGTCCCAAGCTCAACGCCTTCTGGTGAGCGTAGGGTCAGCCGCGTGGTTTCAGCCGCGTTGCCCGCATATTCCAGCTCGACCTGTACTTCGGCGCTTTTGTCCGGCAGAAGGCGCGTATGCACAAAGTAATCGCGCACATGAGACGCAGGCCGATCCAGCACATACACGTCACGAAATATGCCGGATAAGCGGAATTTGTCCTGATCTTCAAGGTATGAGCCATCACACCACTTGAGGACCAGCACGGCAATCTCGTTCTCCCCTTCTTTAAGAAAGCTGGTGATGTCGAACTCGCTTACCGCATGGGTAACTTGGCTATAACCCACATAACGTCCTCCTATATAAAGGTAGAAACATGAGTCCACGCCATCAAAATTGAGGTAGTAACGCCGCTCGTCCGGTTTTGTTGCGAGGCAGAAGCTCCGTTTATACAGGCCACAAGGGTTCATATCCGGCACAAACGGCGGATCATAAGGAAACGGGTAGCGTATATTGGTATATTGATGAAGATCATAACCGGTGTTTTGCCATGTTGACGGAACCGGTATCGGCGCGCCCTGAAAGTCGCCCCCCGGCTCAATGGCGCGCTCTGGCACGTCAAACGGTGACGGGAAGTAAGCAAAGCGCCATTCCCCGTTCAGTGAACACACTCTGGACGACTTGTTTCCTAGGGCCTCTTCCCGGCTGGCGCTGGGAAGGTAGTACGAGCGAATCGGTTCTGTGTTTTCGTGAAGAACCAACACGTTATTGTGATGATCCGGTAGTTTCATAAAATCTCCTTACCATAACAATAACATGAAAGTCACATCTGCGTAGAAAGTTGAAAGGGTGCTTTCATACGCGGACATTGCCCGCGTATGCGTTGTCAAGGACGTGTTCTAATAGGCTTCGTGGCCTTTTCTGGATTTTTTAAGTAGTTTTCGTTGGATGGCCTTCTTCTTCCGGTTAAGTATCGTGGAAGGCTTTTCATAGTATTCACGTTTCTTAAATTCTCTGATGACGCCTTCTTTCTCCACCATGCGCTTGAAGCGTTTGATAGCCTTTTCCAGCATCTCGTTTTCATCAACGATAATATGAGCCAAAAAATCACCCCCTTTATTGTGTGTTTTTAATGGTATAGCTGTATCAGCCCTGCTGTGTCAACCAGCGTATCAGTGATTACGCCAGTCGCCCGCAATCTATTCACTATTTGGCAACAATGATAGGCTGGATACAATATGAGTACAAACATTGCGGTCATTGGAGCCGGCGCCTGGGGTACGGCCATAGCGAAGGCTATTGCCGAGAAGGGACATGAGACGCTCTTATGGAGCCATAACGCGGGTACTACCGACGAGATCAATCATCAGCACCGGAACTCGCGGTATCTGCCGAATGTGGAACTGCCGGCGAAGCTTCATGCCACATCGGATATAGTCGCCGCCGCTGAGGGCCGCGAATACCTCATTCTAGCGTTGCCGTCCTTGTTCCTCATGGATGGGGTGAAACAGATACTGAATACCACTTCAATACGCGAGGGCGAGAGCGCTATTGCGGTTATCACCAAGGGATTTTTACCCACAGCAAAGGGACCGCGACTAATTCTGGAGACGCTTGAAGATTACCTGCCGGGGTTTTACCGGAATTCGCTGGTGTATATCGCGGGGCCAAGCCATGCTGAAGAAGTTTCGCGGGGCAAGATTACCGGCCTCATCGCCGCGAGTGAGAATCCCAAGAATTCGTTCCGGTTCCGGGACCTCATCAAGTCAAACCGTTTGCTGGTGTTTTCTTCCTTTGATGTACGGGGCGTACAGGTTGCGGCAGCAGTGAAAAACGTGATCGCCATTGCCTTTGGTATGCTCGACGCCCTGAAGACCAGCGGTGAAGCGCCGGTGCAGCCATCAGTAAGTGGCGCGGAAAACACCGTTTCCTCATTACCGCACGGATTGGGAGCACTGTTCGGGGACGGAACCGAGTCCCTGTTGCTGGCCGCCGGACTGAATGAGATTCAGACGCTGGGCTTCGCTATGGGGGCAACCTACGCGGAAACCTTCACATCAATTTCCGGAGTGGGCGACCTTGACGTTACCTGCCGGTCTGTGTTCGGGCGGAACCGGCGTTTTGGACGGGAAATCATCGAAAAGAATATTCTCGCCCCATACGGTAATCTGGATGATTTGCTGGCGCATATCGCTGAAATCGGGTATCTGCCTGAAGGGGTTGCGGCGGCAAAGTACGTTAAGATACTGGCGGAAAAATACAAGCTCAAAATGCCCATAGCACTCGGCGTATACCGTATCATCAACAGGGAAATCAGTCCAATAGATTTTCTCCACAGCTTTCAGGAAGAGCTAACGTAGTCAAGTTTGACGGACGCTCTGGCCGCCGCGAAGGATCCTCGCCGTGGTCAAGAGCGGGGAACGCGCCACCGCGAGCGTGGTGGGGCGCAACGAGGCGTTTAAGGAGTGGTGAGTTTTACCCAGGTATGACAGCCTATTTCTACTCATCGCTTTCAATATTATTGAATATATTCGCCGCAGACTGTATCAATACCTTGATAAGCTCTGAGCTTACCACCCATTTGCGGAAATTATTGTATAAAAAAGTATTGATATAATTCTGAGATAAAGGTATTATATAATTAAACATAAACTTACAATGGAGATTTTATGAAGAAACGTATGTTGGTTTTGGTAATTGCCGTATCGGTAATTACCGCGGTTTCCGCCCAGAATTGGGGAGGCTACAGGAATTACAGTCAGGCTGTTACCGTAAATGGAACATTGCAACTGCAAGACGGTTTTATCGCCGTGGTAAATGGAAATGCCGTTTATTATGTTCCATCGCTTGAACGGTATATCGGCTTTATCGACGGACTGAAAGAGGGGGCGCAGGTAAATCTTGAGGGGTATGTTATGGGCAACGGCAATGTTGTCCAGCCGTCAAAACTTACTTTGAACGGCAAAAGTTACGACCTTCTCGCCGCCGCGCCGCAGGGCGGCCCCAATAATGGCTATGGCTGGGGTAACGGTTACCACCGGAACAACGCCAGACACGGGTCGTGCTGCTGGGGCTGGTAAAATAAATATTCTTACCGGCTATTCCGGCAAGGTTTGCGCTTTTTCCGCAAACCTTGCCTTTTTTTTAGGATTTTTCCGTGGTACGCTCGGAACATAGTCTGCTACACTCAAAGTCTACCGTGATAAACTCAAAGCATACCGTGCTACGCTCGGAGCATACCGCGGTACGCTCGGAGCTTACCATGGTAAGCTCAAAGCATAGTCTGCTACGCTCAAAGCCTACCGTGATAAACTCAAAGTGTACCGTGCTACGCTCAAAGCACAGTCTGCTACACTCCAAGTCTACCGTGATAAACTCAAAGTGTACCGTGCTACGCTCGGAGCGTACCGCGGTACGCTCGGAACATATCACGGTACACTTGGAGCATACCACGGTACGCTCGGAACATAGTCCGGTACGCTCGGAGCATACCACGGTACACTTGGAACATATCACGGTACACTTGGAGCCTACCACGGTACGCTTGGAACATAGTCCGGTACGCTCGGAGCGTACCGCGATACGCTTGGAACATACCACGGTAGGCTCGGAGCCTTACCACGGTACGCTCAGAACATAGTCCGCTCAGCTCAGAGCCTAGAATGATAGGCTCAAAACGTAGCCGCTGTTACCAAAAGCCGGATGCCTTATCCGCCACTTACGCAATGGCGCATTTGCTTCAACGGCGCACTTGCTTTATACCATGAACCTGAACGTATTCTTTACCCACTTGCTCCATTTCAAGGCCGCTGTTAAAGTTATCCAGCAGGATTTGCTCCCGCCGAAACGTGTTTCGTCCGTGCGGTTTTGAAGCGGAGAAGTCTCTCATAGAGCGGCAGCGCAGACAAAATCTGATGTTATTAGTATATAGAGAAGAAGAGAAAAGCCTTGTCTCGCTATTGGGCATAAGCGGTTTTTTTGAGCGTACGCGGTCGAAGCCGGTGTTCAAAGTATTGGAGGCGGCTTCACCTGTCATGCCGGTAAGGTTTCCGCGGCAGAAGCGGCCGTTACCGCGTCCGCGCCTGCCGGACTTTTTCCACAAGCCGGCGCTCAAAGCCGGAGAGCGGGCATCATTCACGGCGGTACGCCCCCGAACCATACGCGCTTATGTTCATTACAACCGCAGCCTTTGACTCATGGCTGTTTCCCGGCAGTCCCCTGGGACCCGTCGGCTCATTCGCTCTGTCCGGCGAATTTTTGAGCCGGCCTTAGAGGGAGCGACTTGAGACGGAGGTTTTGTGTACGTCAGGCGACATGGACGCCGTGTTACATCCGTATGAGCGTGATAACATTAGGCGTCGTGCTTCACGCAAGCCGGTGTACGTTAAACGACATGAGTGTCGTATAGAAGGAGTTATGTGCCATGCGCCCTAAAATTGGTTGAAATATTGTAAAAAGTTATTGACAAAAGATTCGGATTGGGATAAACTGCAATCCAATAAACTTGATGGAGGAATATTATGTCCAAAAATATAATTTTCTACTTTACCGGAACTGGCAATTCCTTAAAGGTTGCCAAAGATGTTGCAGATGTTATAAAGGATTGCAAAATTGTTTCAATGGTAGCATATAAAGAATATGATTTAAACGATATGGAAAGAATTGGGTTTGTATTTCCTATCTATGGTTCATTGCCTAATTTTGTAAATAAATTCGTTTCTAAAACAGAATTTCCAAAAAATAAAAACATATACTATTTTACTATAGTTACTTGCGGCCATTTCAAATGGAATGCTATTCCAACATTGAATAAAATATTATTGGAAAAAGGAATAACGTTAAACGCCGGTTTTGATATTAAAATGGTGGCAAACGCCATAGGTCTTTATGATATTTCAAATAAGGTAGATAAAATTCTTAAAAAATCTCAGAAAAATATAGATTTAATTGCCGAAAAAATAAAGTTAAAAAAGATCAACAGAATTCAAAAAAGAAATCCGTTGATTTTTTGGCCTGATAAGTTTGTAACACAATATCCTATGATGGATACAGATTTTAATGTATCAACCGATTGTAAAAGTTGTGGCATTTGTGAAAAAATATGCCCGGTAAAAAATATAGAAATAATAAATGGACAGCCATTATTTAAGCATAATTGTGAACAATGTTTGGCCTGTATACATCATTGTCCGTCTAAAGCCTTAAATATTGGAAATAAAACACAAAATAAAAAAAGATATATTAACCCCGATGTTACACTTCAAGAAATAATACATGGAAATAAT
>JAISAE010000096.1 GCA_031266875.1 Treponema sp. | reverse complement strand
CTTCTGTAGTCATCTTATCCCTCCTATGCTCCAACCATTATCGCTCCAACCGAAGCCATCATCGTTCATACAATCTCCTTATACAAGGGGTAAAACCGGCTCCAGTCTCAGCTACTTCTATGTAAGCATCTTCTACCCGCCAACAAAAACGCCCCTGTCCCCTGTTTGGAACAGGGAACAGGGGCGTAGAACGCGGCGCGTGGTTCCTTATGGCGCGATCTTCACGTTCTGGAAGAAGAAGTAGCCAAGGGGCGTGTAGTACATGCCGCTCAGTTTCGGGTTAATCATGTAGGGCTGGGTGTAGAAGTAGATGGGCGCGACTGAGGCGTCTTGATCCATGAACAGGTCCTCTGCCTGATGGAGGTAGCGCATACGGTCAGCCTGCACAGACGTGGACTTGGCTTGGGCGATGAGCGCGTCAAAGGCTGGACTCTTGTACTGGGAGTTGTTGTTACCGCCGCCGGTGAGGAACATATCAAGGAAGTTAATGGGATCGTTGTAGTCGCCGATCCAGCCGTCACGCGCCAGTGTATAGTCGCCGTTCTTGCGGGTGTCGAGGAACACAGCCCAGTCCTGATTGCCCAGGGTTACGGTTACGTTCAGCGCGGTGCGCCACATATCCTGCAAGGCTTCGCCAATGGCGCGGTGCGCGTCGTTGGTGTTGTAGAGGTATTCAACCACTGGAAAGCCCTGCCCATTGGGGTAGCCAGCTTCGGCAAGGAGACGCTGCGCCTCGGCGATGTTTTTGTTGTAATCTTCCTTAGCAATGCTGTAGTAGTCGCCGCCAGTCTGACGGAAATCACTGCCCGCGCCAGCCGCGTCATACAGGCCGGAAGGAACAAAGCCGCTCGCCGGCTTCTGGCCTGCGCGGGTGATCTGCTCGACGATGTAATTGCGGTCAATGGCAAGCGAAAACGCCTTGCGTACACGCGGGTCAGTAAAGGGCGCTTTCTGGTTGTTAATGCTAACGTAGTACGTGCCAAGATAGTCGGCGATCTTCAGTTCGCCGGACGCCAGCAACCCAGGAATCTCATCAACCGGCGGCGTTTCCATAAAGTCAACTTCCTTGTTGCGGAAAGCGGCAAGCATGGCGTTATCATCGTCCATAAGGGCAAAACGGATGTTGTCAGGGCCACTCACCGGCGCATAGTAGTTAGGGTTCTTCTCAACAAGGAGATAGCTGTTATGAACCCATTCCTTGAGGCGATACGGGCCATTGCTGATATAGGTCGAGGGGCTGAATGTCCACTGGTCGCCGGCACTGTTGATGACGCTCTCACGCACCGGGAAGGTGGAGGGGAAGGTCATAATCTCGAAAAAGAAGGGACAGTCATAGGTAATGATGACTTCGAGGGTCTTATCGTCAATGGCGCGAACGCCAAGCTGATTTTTGTTTACTTGGCCAGCCATGATTTCGTTAGCGTTTTTCACCATGTCAATCATGTAGCTGTAATCAGCGGCAGTGCTGGGATCAACCAGGCGCTGCCAGCTAAACACGATGTCCCTCGCGGTAAATGGCTGCCCGTCTGACCACTTCAGGTTATCGCGCAGGGTAAAGACATACGTTACCGTGCCGTCAGCATGTACCGTCTTCTGAGGAGCGCGGGCAGCCAGACCGGGTGCTGCCTGAGCGCGTCCTTGCCCGTTATCCACATACTTGTACAGACCCTCAAACAGGTGGTTGATGTAGATAGCGCCGTCCACCGCAGAGTTAAGCGCCGGATCGATTGTGTTCGGCTCTGACCCTAATACCAGCGTGATCTGGGACCCGCTCGCCTGCGCAGGCTGCCGCGACGCACTCGCGCTTACACTCATTGCCATGAGCGTGAGTCCCATAAGCAAGAAACCAATTCGCTTTACCATAAAATCCTCCAATTGTTAGCGCGTTGAACACCATGTTCAGTGCGCCTGTTTTTATGCTCCCGCATAAAAACTGACGGTTACGCCGCCGCGAGTTTACGCGCCATACAGCGCGCTATAGCTACCTGCCAAGAGCAGGAACTATTCCTAAGTAAACAAATGACACGCCACGCTATGTCCGGGCGCGACCTCCTTAAACTCCGCCGCTGCTTCAGTACAGCGCTTCTGCGCGTGCGGACACAGCGTGTTAAACCGGCACCCCTTTGGTATGTCCATTGGGTTGGGGATTTCACCCTGTAACATTGTCCGCTTCCGGCGGCGCGTAAGACGCGGGTCAGGGATCGGCACGGCCTGTAAGAGGCTCTGGGTATACGGGTGCAGCGGCTTCTCGTATAGCTCGTAGCTTTCCGCCAGTTCCACAAGGTTGCCGAGGTACATAACGCCGATGCGCTTGGAGATATGCCGTACCACTGAAATATCATGGGCGATAAAGAGGTAGGTCAGCCCCAGTTCCCCTTGCATATCTTCCAGCATGTTCACGATCTGGGACTGTATTGACACATCCAGCGCCGACACCGGCTCATCGCACACGATGAACTCCGGCTCCACTGCTAAGGCGCGGGCAATGCCGATACGCTGCTGCTGTCCGCCGGAAAACTCGTGCGGGTAACGATTAGCGTGTTCACTATTCAGCCCTACCCGCGACAGCAGGTAGTTGATTCGCTGGCGCCGCTCCGCTGGCGTTGGCGCCAGCTTGTGTATGTCGATAGGCTCGCCGACAATCTCGCCAACGGTCATGCGTGGGTTCAACGACGCGGATGGGTCCTGAAAGATGATCTGCATCTTCCGCCGGTAGGGAAGCATATCAACGTGAGTAATGTCTTCGCCCTTAAAGAAAATCTTGCCGGCGCTCGGCTCGTACAACCGCAGGATCGTGCGCCCCAGCGTGGTCTTCCCGCAGCCAGATTCGCCGACAAGACCCAGCGTTTCCCCAGCTTCAATGTACAGCGGCACATTCTCCACCGCGTGAATGGAACGGGAACGACCCCAGCTTTCCTTAACGCGGAAATACTTCTTGAGATTATCAAGGTCGATAAGGTGGGTTGCGTTCATGGCCGGCCTCCATTATTGGGAGAGAAATCTTTGAACGGAAGCCAGCAGGCAATACGATGGCCAGCGGCGGAGAAGCCTTTGCTGTCATCACTCCGGTCAAGGCTAATCTTCGGCGGGCTGCGGTTGACGCAGATTTTCATGCACCGCTCACAGCGCGGCGCAAACGGGCAGCCTGGGTTTGGTTCCAGCATATTGATCGGCGTACCCTCAATGGGTATGAGCCGCTCGCCTTTCTGTTCGTCAAGGCGGGGCATTGAGCGCAGTAAACCTTGCGTGTAAGGGTGCGTGGGGTGGTAAAAGATATCCTCAACCGTCCCCTGCTCGACAACATGACCGCCGTACATCACTACAACGGTATCGCAGATTTCAGCGATAACCGCGAGGTTATGCGTGATGAAGATGATCGCCATACCGGTTTTCTGCTGAATTGACTTCATCAGTTCGAGTATCTGCGCCTGTATGGTTACGTCCAGCGCTGTGGTTGGTTCGTCGGCAATGAGGAGCTGAGGCTCGCAGATAAGGCCCATTGCTATCATCACCCGCTGACGCATACCGCCGGATAACTCATGGGGATGCTGTTTCATACGGCGCTCAGGATTGGTAATGCCGACCAGCCGCAGCATCTCTAGCGCCTTATCCGACGCCGCCTGTTTCGTAATCTCAACGCCGTTATCCTTTGCGTGTTCCCGTAGTACGTCAATAAGCTGATCGCCGATGGTGTACACCGGGTTCAGACTTTCCATCGGGTTCTGAAAGATCATGCTCATGCGATTACCGCGAATCCTTTCCATCTCGCGTTGGCTGTAGGTAAGCAGATCATGCCCCTCAAAACGCACGCTGCCGCCAACAATCCGCCCCGGCGATTCCAGCAGGCGCATCACTGAGTAGGCTTCCACGCTCTTCCCGGAGCCAGATTCGCCAACAATACCCATAACCTCGCCGTAGTTCAGCGCGTAAGAAACGCCGTCAACCGCTTTAACCTCGCCCACCGGCGTAAAAAACGAAACCTTGAGCTCATTGACTTCCAGTAGTATGTCATCAGTCGCCATTCATCACTCCTATTTCTTGAGCCGCGGGTCAAAAGCGTCCCGCAGTCCATCTCCAAAAAGGTTAAAAGACAATATCAAGAGGCTTAACAGCGCCGCAGGTATGATAAGCCGGTACGTGTAGGTGTACATACCGCCGAGCGCATCCGACGCCAGGGACCCGAGACTCGTCATTGGCGCATTGACGCCAAGGCCGAGAAATGACAGAAACGACTCCAGAAAAATGGCAACGGGAATTTGTAAACAAGTCGCCGCGACCAGCGAGCCGATACAGTTCGGCAAGAGATGTTTCAGGATGATGCGCCGGTCAGACGCGCCCAAGGCCCGCGCCGCGATAACATACTCCTGCTGCTTGAGTTGCAGTACCTGTCCGCGCACAATACGCGCCAGCGTCGTCCAGTACAGTAAGGCGAAGGCAATGAAGATGGCGATGATGCTCGGCCCCAGCGCAATAACGAGCTTACCCATGAGATTCGTCTGGTTCGCGTCGGCAAAGGCAGACATGAGCGGCTTTAACGTAACTGCCAGCAGTAAAACCACCAGCACGTCTGGCACCGAGTAGATAATGTCCACAATCCGCATCATCACCAAATCCACGCGCCCGCCTAGATAGCCGGAAATCGACCCGTACAAGACTCCGATCAGCAAGGTCAATATTGCCGCCAGTATGCCAATGAGCATTGACACCCGCGTTCCGTACATCACCCGCACCAGAATATCGCGCCCGTGGGTATCAGTACCAAAGAGGTGCGGGAACACACGCTCGCCAGCCGCGATACGCTCAAGCTCGTTGCCAGAACGGGCAAGCGGCGCGAGGTTCTCACTGCCGCGAACCTGCTGCTCGTAGGTGTAACCCATGAACAAAGGGCCTGCGTACGCGAATAGTATTAAGAAGATAATCACCCAGAATGAGGCCATCGCCACATAGTTCTTCTTGAGGCGGCGCATGGCGTCTTTCCAGTAGGAGACGCTTTTGTGCTGAGGTATGAAACCGAGCTTCTCGTCACTGCTTGCGGGCAGGAAGTCATCAGCGTTAAACCGTGCGTTAGCGAAGTTTTCAGGTATATTCATGTACTCTTACTCCGTTTCGTTAGTAAGCTGGATACGCGGGTCAATGACCTTATACAAGACATCAACGACAAAGCTCATGATGATAACCAGCGAGGCAAAGAAGATCGTTGTTCCCATAATGAGCGGGTAATCGCGGTTTGAGATGCTCTGAACAAAGTAGCGCCCCAGCCCCGGAATGTTAAACACGGTCTCTACGACAAAGCCGCCAGTGAGGATACCAGCGGTAACCGGCCCCAGATACGTTATCACTGGTATCAGCGCGTTTCTGAGCGCGTGTTTGAAGATGAGTTTCGACGCCGGATGCCCGTAAGCGCGGGCAGTCTTGATGTACTCTTTGTTAAGGACATCAAGCATTGACGAGCGCGTATACCGGGCAATGGAACACATCGGCGTTAGGCCCAGCGTAAAGCACGGCAGGACATAGCTGATAGGCCCGCGTCCCAGTCCGGTAGTTGGGAATATGTGGAAGACGCCGCCCGCAAAACATACCAGCAGCACTGTTGCGGTAACAAAGCCTGGAAAGGCGATGCCGAGCGTGGTCAGTACCTGCAAGACGCTATCAACGGCTTTTCCACGCCTATATGCGGCAATACTCCCCAGCGAAATGCCCACGAATACCGACCAGAGCAGCGCGATAGCGCCGATCCGCGCCGACACCGGAAACATCTCGCCAATGATGATTCGCACAGGCCGGTTCTTTTGCATCTTCAGCGAAACGCCCATATCGCCACTAAGCAGGCTGACGATATAGTTCTTGAGCTGTACCGGCAGCGGTTTATCCATCCCGTACTTCGCCTCCAACTGCGCGAGTACCTGCGCCGACACCGCCTTTTCGCCGAGGAACGGACCGCCTGGAACGGTGTTCATCAGGATAAACGTCAAACAGATGATAAAAAGTATTGTCAGCAACGCCAGCAAAACCCTTTTGACAATGTATAGAACCATAAGCGCCACCTTCTCGTAAAGTGTTGTATATGTATATTTATACGAATCAGCCTATGTTATACAAGCCCTTAATCACAACTAAAGAAGCAAAATAGAACGACCGCCCATAACAAAATGCCCTATAGCTCGGCTATAAGCAGAGCCTCTCATGGCAACCTGCGTTTGACGAGTTCCTAAAACAGGGAAAGGGCTTTCCAACTCACCCATGCGTGAGTGTGGTACTCACCTATGGGTGAGCGAGGAACTCACCTATGCGTGAGCGAAGGACTCACCCATGCGTGAGTGAAGGACTCACCCATGCGTGAGGGAGGAACTCACCTATGGGTGAGAGCAACTCTAACCGGTGCCTTAGAAGTTGCGCGGTGGTGTCAGAGATGGTGGTCCACGTGTCAGAGACATTGGTGTTGCGCGGTGGTGTCAGAGACGTTTGATTGGCAGGCGAGTAATGGAACAGCGGCAGGCGAATACCCTGTAAAAGAGAAAGGGAAACCAGAAAGAGACACCTTACAGACGAGACAGGATTGCGGGAAGGTCACGAGGAAGCCTGAAATCACAGGCTTTAAGGCCGGCAATGACCGGATCAAGGTCTGCGATAATGCCCTGCTGAAACGCAGCGATGAGTATGCCGAGGGTTCCGGTTATGGCAAGGCCAAGATATTGAGCAAATAAACGGGCTTGCGCGTCGTCAAGAATCAAAAGAGGTTCCTTTATCTCAAGGGCTAGAGCAATGGCGCTTGATTCACCGGGGTCGAGTACCTTTTGGATAAGCCGCACCTTTTCATGGTCCCGGACAGGGGTTACCGTGATCCATGTGGGAATATCCTCGCCGTATTCTGCGGCAATTTCAGGAGTAATGAAAACGGTTTGGCAGACTCGACGAAGGCTATCTAGGTTTCCGGTGTTGGTCAAAGCAATGAGACAGCTTGTGTCGGAAATGATTACCTTATCTAAAAAGTGTGGAGGCATTGTCAATGTCCGATTGTAGTTCGCAGGCAGTCTGGGAAAAGAGAGAAACCCCATACTTGCCCAACAGTTCAATAAAGGCCCTTTTTGAAATGCCCGCCACGTCCGCGCAATATCCCAGGGCAAGTTTCCGCTCTTCGTATAGTTTCGCGGCAAGCAGCATTTTTATATCAAACTCGGAAAATTGGGCTAACGCCGGAGTTGTAAGGTTTATGGTCATTGGAACGCTCCTTGTTTTTGAGTATAGCACAAAAAGAGATATAAAGACTAAGAGAATTATCCGCAGATTTCACAGACTATGATCCGCTTAATCAGTGTAACCAAGGATAACAGCACGCTACTGTCAACGGTTGCTTGACTGGCAGGCGGCCGTAACGGAACAGCGGCAGGTGAATGTACTGCGCGGCTCTGTCCCACCGTCGCATCCTCGCTGTATGTACTTGCATCCTTGTATATTCTTTCACTTTATGGTATACATACCCCAGCTATGAACGACAGGCACCTAAGCGCCAACAACAACGCAGACCTCGCCCCAGCGCCCCAGCGCCCCAGCGCCCCAGCGCCCCAGCGCCCCAGCGCCCCAGCGCCCCAGCGCCCCAGCGCCCCAGCGCCCCAGCGCCC
>JAISAE010000097.1 GCA_031266875.1 Treponema sp. | reverse complement strand
TCCTCGTCCCACTACGCGGGGCTGACGCCTCCCACTACGCTGGGACACTGGCTCCCACTACGCTGGGAGTCCGACTCCCATTACGCTGGGACACCGGCTCCCATTATGCTGGGAGTCCGCCTCCCACTACGCTGGGACACTGGCTCCCACTATGCTGGGACACCGACTCCCATTATGCTGGGAGTGGAGGACTCACCTAGTTCTGTATTTCATGTTTGTCGTGCTGTTGTCTCTGTTTACCGGATGTATGCTTGATGAGGTGGGTAAGGTGAAGGGGTATTATATTGTACCTGCTCTCCTCGAAAAAGGAGACGTTGCCCTGCCATGCTGACGGCTGAGACCAGCTCCCGTCAGGGAGCGGCCTTCTAAACTAGAGCCTTGATTTGGATTGTTGGATAACTTTCTTGATTTCGTGCTGTCCCACCCACCAACGGGCTGTGGTTTCGATATTGGTAAGCTCCGCGCTGACCGAGTAATACCTGCTGGTAACATTATCCACCTTTCTGACAATGGATTCCACTGTACCGGTCAGCATGAAGATCGCGGCGGTTTCATTACCAAGAGATGGCGCTGTATCGTCGCTGGCATTGGCGAGTTGGTCTTGACGCTCTGCTCGCAGTTCCTGGCGCGCTTCTCCCCCTGCCACAAACTCAAGCCTGCCACTGTTTATTAGCGTGATCTCCATGTTCTTGGAAATGAGGCCCGTGTCGATATGCTCACTGCTCTTGTTACTGAAACGGCCAACGATGATGGTGGGCAGTGCGCCATTGTGTTCAGCGACGTACTGATCAATGAACGAAGCGACGCGAGGGTTCTTCAGACAATCAACGACAAGGCTCTCACAAGCCTGTCGTACATCAGTGTCATTCCACTCACCGCTTAGATCGACCTGTGTATCCGCGTCAATGCGGTTCACCCTAGGACTTGAACTGCACGCACTCAGCAAAACGAACACTATGACACCACAGACTAGGTTTAACACCTGTTTTTTCATATTCTCTCCTCTTGAAATTGAACGTACCGTCACACCAACAGTGGCGGCCAATACGTCTAGTATACGCGAAATTAGCGTGTTTCAAAAAGAGGGTAAGTATGAAACTATTAGTTAGCTTATTTCTTTTATATATAATAAGATAACTTTTATTTGACTTTTCTTGGGTCATGGATTACCCTAGAGGAAATAATGGACAGAACGTTCGTAAGGAGCAGGTGTTGATAAAGCGCGATTTCCCTAAAATACATTTCTACGATCAGGATTTCGTTGATATCTATGATAAAACGTGGGCGTGGATTCAGGATTGCTGGAGTTCAGGTAACGATAAAGTAGCTATGCTACATACCGCGCTTGAGGAATACGCCACATCTGACACATTGCCCGTTGGTGAGGCGACGCACGCTGCTACGGTTCCTGACTTACCGGTGGAAATCACGGTCGACACGAAGCTTTCGCCGCCTGTTATGCTGGCGGATTCCCCTATAGCGTTACCCGCAGCGCTTTCAGCGCCTGATAGCAGTACGGCAAGCGAAGAAGCCGCGCCGCTTGAGATGAGCGTAATGGAACCGGCGTGTCAATACGCGGGAACCGTATCGGCAAAAGCGGCTGAGAATACGGAAGGAACGCCAGCGTCGCCAGCAGAGGCGGCTAGGGCTGAGCCGGAAGGCGCACTGGTGAACAGCGGGGTGCCGGAGCAAGGCGCTGAACCGGTGTCGCCAGAGGAGGCGGCTGGGGCTGAGCCGGAAAGCGCACTGGTGAACAGCGGGGGTGTGGCGGAGTATGCCGCTGAATCAGCATCGCCAGAAGAGGCGGCTAGGGCTGAGCCGGAAGGCGCGGCGATGAACAGCGGGGGTGTGCCGGAGCAAGACGCTGAACCGGCATCGCCAGAAGAGGCGGCTAGGGCTGAACCGGAAGGCGCGGCGATGAACAGCGGGGGTGTGGCGGAGCACGCCGTTGAACCAGCGTCGCCAGCAGAGGTGGCTGGGGCTGAACCGGAAAGCGCACTGGTGAACAGCGGGGGTGTGGCGGAGCAAGGCGCTGAACCGGCGTCGCCAGAAGAGGCGGCTGGGGCTGAGCCGGAAGGCGCACTGGTGAGCAGCGGGGGTGTGGCGGAGCACGCCACTGAACTAGCATCGCCAGAAGAGGCGGCTGGGGCTGAACCGGAAGGCGCACTGGTGAACAGCGGGGGTGTGCCGGAGCAAGCCACTGAACCAGTGTCGCCAGAAGAGGCGGCTAGGGCTGAACCGGCTGCCCAGACTGAGAAGAAGCCGTTCTTCAATACGCCGCATATCATTGAAGGAAAGTTCTTTGCATACCCAGGTAGTTCCGTAGTACGGCAGGTGGATGCGATCTACTCCTCGTTTTTCCTTGTTTACTCAAACCGCATTTATCAGGCGCATCCAACTCTTGATATCTTTTATAACCGTCAGGAACCTAACGGGGCGATTCGTAACGCCTACAGTATCGAGACCGGACTCCCTGTGTTTACCCCTAACAATCCAGAGGGCATTGGAATTCCTCTGTTCGCCTGGGCTGAATTCAACCTCTACCATAAGTCAGCGAACAAAAAGCGGGTGAAAGACGTACTGCCTGTTTTGCATAGGTATATTGACTGGATTGACGCTACTTTCAAACGGCCTAACGGTCTTTACGAAGTACCCCTCAGCGCCACAAATATGGAGAATACCCCGCGTGAACAGGCGGTCTATCCCATGGACTTCAATACCATGATGGCCATCAATGTACTCTATATGTCAGCGCTCTCGGATATCCTTAATGATAAGGATGCCAGCTTCCATTATAAGAAAGCTTACTTTTCGCTCAAGACGCGGATTAACAGCCTCATGTGGAATGCTGATGATGGCTTTTACTACGATATTGGCAGGGACGAGAAACAGATTCCGGTAAAAACCATAGCGGGTTATTGGCCGCTCCTTGCGGAAATCCCCAATGATGATAAGGCTGAACAGCTCATCGCCAAGCTACAGGACCCCCAGTTTTTTGGCACTCCTCATCCCTTCCCCACACTGGCGGTGAATGAGCCGTGCTTTGAGGAACATGGTTGCGGTTATCGGGGTTCGGTTTATCCTCACCTCTCCTTCATGGTGATAAAAGGGCTGGAGCGTTACCAGCGCTGGGACATGGCGCGAGAGTGCGCCATACGCCATCTCTACTTTGTCCTTGATTCCATGACCGAAGGCCATACCAATGGTCATCACAGCCCGCACCGGGGCAATCTCTGGGAAGCCTATCTTCCCCTGCGGGAGGGTCACGCCATCTGGCCTGATAACCCGAAATTCCCTCGTGTTCAGTATCTCACCTATGACGCATTGTCAACGATCTGCCTTATGATAGAAAACATTGTAGGGCTTTTCATTTCCCTGCCCCGTAAAACTGTGGACTGGATCATTCCCAATCTAGAGATCATGGGTGTGGAAAATCTCTCGCTCAAGAAGAACATGATCACCATACTCTCAAACAAGAGCGGTAGGGGCTGGGAAATCCACATGGAAAGCGAGAAGCTCTACTATTTTACTATCAATATATTGGGGAAGAAGAAAAAAACCCTGCCCATCCCTTCGGGGAAATGCTCAATGCTTATCGACAAACTGTGATTCAGCAGGACTAACGGACACCGGAGGCGGTGTATAGCCATTCGCCGGCATCCCGCAAACGCGGCAAAAGTATCACCGCGTGAATCTCGCCGCATGCCTCAGAAACAGCCTTGTTCCAGTCCTGTATCCTGGGCAGGCGCTTCCGCGTTTGCCTGCGTCCATTCTCGGCAACGGTAAGAAGCTCAGCCTTGCGCTCGACCAGCGCCTTACTAAGGGTATCGACGAGTAGGAAGGCGGATAGGCCGGTGATGAGCGGGGCAGGAGAGATTTCGTTTATCAGTATGATGAACTGCTCTGATGCGCGAGGATACTGCCGGTCAAGCAAGAGGGAAAAACCATAGTACCAGCGGAGCCAACTACTTGTGTTGAGCGCACGTTTACGCGCCGTACCGGGTACCCGAACCGCAGCGTCAAGCCTTGCGGAAAAAAAAGGCGCCACGTCCGCTATATCCTTGCTGAGAAGCCTCGCTACACCAAAAACCAGCGCGTTTTCTTCAATAAGGCTGGGATTCGCCAGCGCGGTTTTCTGCTCAAGCTCCCGCACTGCTGCGGAATCAGCAAGCGTCAGGTAGGTGTTGGCCAGTAGCCGCGTAAAACGGGCGGTATAGCGCCCTTGTACAAACACACGCTGTTCAAGCCAGACACAGAGCGCCGGCCAGTCTTCCCGTTCCAGTAGCCGGAACATGTGCCGATTCACCAGAAAATAAGCATCAATGGCCAGTGTGAAGATGGCAAAGGCCACGACAAAAGGCCAGCTTGAACGCCAGAGCAAGAGCGCGATAACTGATACGCCAATCGTGATACCATTAAGAACGCACAAAACATACCTAAGCCTCAAGCCACCACCTTATTGTTGCCAAACTCTTCAACAACACTTATAATCTTAAAATAGTATCGAAACTATAGAAGATTAGAAAAGTATCCGTCAATTCGGGTAAGCAGGTGAGTAATGAATCAATATGCAGTAAATGATATTCCAGTGGGAAGCGGATTCTCACGAAGTCTGTACCTTGATAACTGGTTTATCCTGACAACGTCAGAACTATCGTTTTCACAAGAACTGAAAACCACTCTCCTTGAATGGGACATCAGAGAGGTTTTCAGCATAGGCTCCCCTAAAGCCATCTTGCCAGAACCAACTGAAGCCATAGCTAATGTGGGCAAAATGAAAGAGGCTGAGGAGTTTTTTGAGAATACTGAGAAATATATGAAAAATATCTTCACGCAGGTCGTAAGAAATGGCCAGCTTGACTTCAAAGCTGTTGCGGATAAGGTACAAAGTGTCTACCCACTCATACAGGACGACCCTTATTTCCTGCTCAAGTTCCAGAGAACCCGTCATGTTGATGTAAGCTATGATACTTTTCATGCGGTTACCTGTATGGCCATTTCTGTTACCATTGGTCTTTCCTTAAAGTTACCGGAGAATCGCCTTATCGAGCTTGGGGTTGCCGCGCTTCTTCATGAGATTGGCATGACCCAACTCAAGACTCAAAGCTACTTTGAAGAAAAAAAGCTCAACCTCGAAGAACGGAAAGCCTTATACGTCCATCCAGTATTGGGCTATAATATGCTCAAGTCTTTTAACTTTCCCCTTCCGGTATGCCTTGCCGCCCTGGAACACCATGAACGGGAAAACGGTAAGGGGTATCCCCAGAAGCTTTCCTCGGACAAGATCAGTCTTTACGCGAAAATTATTGGCATAGCCTGTTCCTATGACGCGATTATCTCTCGCAGACCTTATAAACAGGAGGAGGATAGCAATGCCAACATTATAGCTCTCCTCAAAAATGAGGATAAGAAGTACAACAGCACCATTGTTAAGGCATTGTTACATGCCCTTTCGTCCTACCCTGTTGGCTTGTATGTACTTCTCTCCAGTGGGAAAAAGGCGCGGGTCGTGGATGTACAGCCGGAAAGCCTCCATTTCCCCATCGTCCAGGTTCTGGGAGAAGAGGCGAACATACAGACCGCCGAGAACGGTATCTTTATCATGCGCGCCCTCAATCGTAGTGAAGTCGAAACTAAGTAGTGGCGTGTATGTTAGCAATTCTAAATTAAACTATACATGGAAGACCCTTTACCGTTTTTTTTATTTATTCCTGTTATCACCTTAAAGATATTATGTACTTTGCTGGAAAGCGTTTTATTTTCAACGCGGAAGACCGCGCTCCGTTCCAGGATTGAAACTGTCTCTGACACCAGACAACGCAAGGCGCTGTCGGCAGCTCTTAAGGTACTTGAGTTGCCGGAACGTTTTCCGCTGAGAAACTTTGGCGCTTTTCTGGGCATACTGGCCGGCGTAGCAGCTGGTATCGGCGTCGCCACGGTAGTGGCGCCCACAGTAAGGCATAGCACGCCGGAGACCATACTGATAAGCCTGGCGGTTTCGCTGACCACGCTTATTCTGGGTGAAATTGGTCCCCGCCTCCTTGCTGGTATCATGCCGGAACAGTTCATCATCACCCTGCTGACCCTGTTCGGCCTGCCGCTTGCGCTCATTGCCCGCAGCCTCTCCCGTGCCAAAGGTGGGAACGCTGAGGGACACATGACCGCAGATGAGTTCCACATCGCTCTTGTGGAAGGGGAGCGTTCAGGTATTGTTGAAAGCAAAGAGCGGACTATGGTTGAGGGCGTTTTGTACCTGGGTGACCGGCAGGCCGGAACCTTTATGACACATCGTTCAGAGATTGAGTGGCTGGACATCAACGCTGACGCGGAAACCGCACGAAACCTAGTTCTCAACGTCAAGGGGCAGCGTTCTTTTCCTGTGGCTAATGGGACGCTTGACGAGATTAGCGGCGTGGTTTCGGTTGAGGACATCCTTCGCGCTCTGCTTAATGGTGACTGGCCGGGCTTGCTGAGCATTATGAAAAAGCCGTACTTCATACCGGAAACCATGTCTGCACTCAAGGCATTTGAGGCGTTCAGGCAGGAAACGCTGCTCATGGTTATGGACGAATACAGTGGCTTTGTCGGTATTCTTTCCATACAGGACCTGGTGGCTGAACTTGTCGGTGAATTCTCAGCCGAGGCCGAAGACAAAGCCGCGATCCTTCAGCAGGACGATGGTTCCCTACTCGTTGAAGGCGGCGCCAATATTGATGACGTCGCTGATGTACTCAGTCTGGAAACACTCGCTGGCGAACATCAGGAATACCACACGCTGGCCGGTTTTATCCTCAACCTCGCCGGTGAAATCCCCCACGCCGGCGAGATTTTTTCCTACAATGGTTATCAGTTCATGATTCTTAGCATGGACGGCAACCGAATTGATAAGGTGCTGATTAGCAGCCGTGAAAAAGCAAATATGCTCCCCGAAGGGGAGCGAAATTAGTTTCGGTGTGTCTTTACATCTAGCTCTATAATGGAATTCAGAGCGCCTTGCGTCAGCGTTGCCGCAAGGCGCTTGTTTTTTAGTTAGCTAAGAGAAAGGCGTCGTAGGCTTTTTGATACAGTCCGATATACCGGTCAACTCCTACAGCCCTGCATGAATTGAGGAAGGTTTGCCAGTTTGCGTCAGTTACGCCGCCCCGAATAAAGTTGGCGATAGACTCCTGCATCAGTTTGTCAATTTCAGTATACAAGCGCGAAATCTGGAGAGCGTCCTCGGCATTGGGCTTTACCAGATGTTGCAGAATGGTAAACGATTTTGGCTCAAGTACGCCTGCGTCAGCATACTGCTTGCTGGATTCGGCGCGTTCAACGCGGTGCGATGGCATTTCGTATATCTTGAAGTAGTAATCACCTGGCGCAAAGAACCGCGCATGATACACCGGCACATATTTGTACAAGGCGTTATTCTCAGGTACATAGATGATCTCATATTTACCCTCAGCGTTTACCTTGATAGTCGGTTCTATGGGGCTACCCGCGTTGATAGGGCCGTTGTATCCAACCATCATTGTTTCGGTCTCAAACTGCGCGTCAAGCCATCGCAAAGTTTCGGGAATATGCTTATTGGCACTTGTGATGACAGCGTTGATCGTGGGTACTTCGAGGAGGCGCGGCACTGATACACCGTACTGGCTTGCGGGCGGCAAAATCGAAACATACTGAGAGGCGATTTCAGGAGTCAGCGCGGTATTGATAAGGCGGAGGTAGGTCGTATAGCCCACAAGCCCGGCGTTCATCTTTGTTCCCCAGGCGTTGGAGTCCTGAGTGATCGCTTCCATATCGAGAAGCCCTTCCTTATAACACATGTTAAGCCATTCAAGCGCAGGGCGGAATCCATCCATGTAGCCGGGGAATACAACCTTGTCATTCTTGTCGATAGTTGCATAGACATAGTACACCAGCGGCACGCCGAAGTCTGCGAAGTGGGTATACAGGCCCTGGGTCTGGTGCTTTAGGTCTCCGCCGGAAAAGGGAATCTCGTCTTTGACGCCATTACCGTTGGGGTCATTATCACGAAATGCCCGCAGCACGGCGTTAAGTTCATCAACCGTTGTGGGAATCTGGAGTCCCAGCTTGTCGAGCCATGCCTTGTTGATGTAGTGATTACCGTCATGGTTGACGTTCTGGGCAATCAGGCTGCCGATCCAGTAGATGTGTCCATCGGAGGCGTACATCGCCTTATCAGCATCGTTCATCTTCATGCGGCTGTAATAGTTCGGCATGTATTGGGGAATCAGGTCTTCAAGCGGAACTAAAAGCCCCTGGCTTACGCCGTACTCTTCGATGTCTACATCGCCGGAGAGGATCACATCGGGCAGATCCATTGAGGCAAAAGTCAGGTTGACCCGCGTCCGCCAATCAGCGTCCTTCACCGGTTCCCAGTTGATGTGGATACCGGTCTTTTTTTCCAACTCCTGAAAGAACCACAGATTGGGGAAATCCATCTGCTGATTCTCCAGTTCGTACTGAAGCGCACGCAGGGTGATTGGCCCGCCTGAAGTTGCCGCCGGAGCTGGCGCCCGCGAGCCTCCGGCAAACAGCTCGGCTGTTACACAACACATAAGTACCGCAAGCAGCGCTACCACGAAAGTTTTTTCACTTCTTCTCATAATTATCCCTCATGGAATCAAAATTATCTTAAACGATTAGCCTTTCAGCGAACCGATTAAAACCCCTTTTACAAAGTATTTCTGCATAAGCATATAAAGAATCACGGTAGGCACAGTGGATACTACGATACAGCAGTATTTCGCCACCTGAGCTTTGCGGATAGCCTCAGAGATAGCCTCGCTGTCATTGGCGTAGGCGGCGAAGAAGTCCGCGTCTGAGGTACTCGTGGTCAGCGTGGCGATCACTTCACGAAGCACGGTTTGTAAAGGCAGCTTAACCCGATCCCGTATGTAAACTAGGGCGGTGAAATAGTCATTCCACCGTGCCACCGCGTAATAGACCGTCAGCACGGCGATGATCGTGCCTGAAAGGGGCAGTACGATGCGGAAAAAGTAGGTGAAATGACTTGCGCCATCAATGGCCGCAGCCTCGTATAGCTCATCCGGCACATTGGAGGCGATAAAAGTCCGGGCTACCATTAGATTCCAGACCGAAACGCAGTTGATAATAATCATTATGAACACTGTGTTATACAGTCCCAGGGAGCGGTTCATCAGGAACTGAGGGATGAGACCACCAGAAAAAAACATAGTGATAATGATATACAGATTGACCGCCTTTTTCCCTCGGAATTTGCGGGTGAGCGCGTAGGCCGCCATCATGGTAATGGCGACGCTCAGGGCTGAACCGGCCACGGTGTAGAACACTGAGTTGGCGTAGGAACTCAGTAGTTCTTTGTGCTGGAACACCGCCTCGTAGCCTATCCAGGAGAACCCTATAGGCCACAAAAAAGCCTTACCCAACATGACCGCGTCAGGCTCGGACACACTGGCCACGAGGATAAGCCAGAGCGGATACAGAATCACTCCCAGCAGGAGTATCCAGAAGAGAAGATTGGCGACGTCAAATACTTTGTCCGCCCCGGTACTTTTGATCTTCACGCCCATTACTTCCTTCCTTATTAAAAGAGGCTGGTTTCGCCGAGCTTCTTGGATATGAAATTGACCACCATGATCGTGATAAAGTTGATCACATTGGTGAACAGCCCGATAGCTGCGGTGTAGGAAAACTGCGCTCTGCCCAGCCCCATTTCATAGACATACACTCCGATAATATCCGACTTGGCGCTGTTGGCGGCGGTCTTCATGAGCAGGGCCTTGTCGGTGTTGGAAACCAGCAGACTCCCGCAGCTTAGTATGAGCATCATCACCGCGATAGGGATAAGGTGGGGCAGATCGATATGCCAGATCTTCTGCCGCTTGGTGGCGCCGTCTACTGTGGCCGCTTCGTAGAGTTCAGGGTCAATGCCTGTCAGGGTAGCGATATACAGAATCGTACTCCAGCCGGCGTGCTGCCATATATCCGAGCCAATGAAGAGGGTGCGGAACCAGGAAGGTTCGGCCATAAAGTAGATAGGCGCACCTCCGAGCGTTTCAATAAATTTGTTAAAAATACCATTGGTAGGGGACAAAAAGAGATAGAGCATTCCAGCCATGACCACTGTGGAGATAAAATGAGGTATATAGATGGAAGTCTGCACAAACTTCTTAAAACGGGGATGTTCAAGCTGGTTTAAGAGTATCGCCAGGATGATGGGTATGGGAAAGCTCCACAGTAGACCGAAGATGTTGAGTAAAAACGTGTTGCTTAACAAACGAGTGAAGTAGTAAGCGCTGAAGAAATCGGTGAAATTTTTAAGCCCTACCCATTTACTCCCTGTAATGCCGAATACCGCCTTGTAATCACGGAACGCGATCTGTATGCCGTACATCGGCAGGTAACAGAACACGAAAAAGTATACAAGGGCTGGAAGAAGCAGTACCCAAAGCTGCCAATCGTTTCGCTGAACACGCTTTGAATTCAACACCCCTTGCAGAGCCTGTTTTTTTGAAGTCATCTCGTCTGCCTCCAATTCTCAAAACTATGTTTATTATAATATGTTTCATATTAGAGTGCTGTCAACGACTTTCTTGCAAATTTTTGTAGACTGAAGGCAGAGTATGCCGCGCCTAAGCATCATAGAAATGTTTCGACGATGCTTATAGCTTGAAGGGTCATTCAGAAAAAGTTAAAGAAATTCTGATAAAAGTATTTGACGTGGTTTTATACGTCTGGTAGACTAAGTTTATGAACTATAGAGAACACTTGCTGGAAGCGTCAAGGATAAATACGCCTCTACTTTCAGTGCTTGCCAGTTTTCAAGCCGTTGGATTGAAAACTGCTTACAGCCTGACCTCTCTCAGCAATAAACGTGATGCATCGTGGCGTGGCAGGCCTCCGTTTGCTATGATATATGTTTTGAGGGAAAGATTTGTCTGGGGGGGGGGGGGGGGGGGGGGG
>JAISAE010000071.1 GCA_031266875.1 Treponema sp. | reverse complement strand
AGAGAACGTTTCAGCTTTGACGGCGACAGCGGCAAGACGGTGTACTTCTGCATCCGTTACGAGAACAGCAAGGGCGAGGCCGGAGAGTTCGGCCCGATATTCTCCGCGGTGATTCCGTAAGAACGAGCGGGTGAAGGAAAAGGAGGCGCCTATAGAACAACAATAGGTATGGCGGACATGCGGGTACGCGCATGAACAGCGTACAAACAATGATTTTATGAAATGAAGCTAAGGCTCAAAAACTATGTTTCCATAGTATAAGGAGAAAAAATGACAAACAAAAAAGGTTTCTTAAGAATGTTCGTCACGGTACTAGCATTAGGACTAGTGCTGCTGGGATGCCCGACCGAAGAAGAGTCCAGCGGTCCCGCAAAGTATAAGGTTACGTTTGACGTCAACGGTGGAGCCTTGACGAGCGGGGCTCTCACCCAGGATGTTGAGGACGGGAAGACCGCCGCTGTACCTGTGGTAGCTCCACCGGCAGGCAAGGAAGCTGATGGTTGGATTTCGTCGGTGGCGTTAATCGCCAGTCCCGCAAGCCCCATCACCGCTGACGTTACCTTCACCGCAAGGTGGAAGGATCCTGCGCCGGTGAGTGACGCGCCGGTCGTAACAGTAACACCCGGAGACGGCCAACTCGACATTTCATGGACCGCGGTAACCGGAGAAACCGGCGGATACAAGGTGTATATCCGAACTTCAACCACTGCCCCTGATGAAACCAATCTTGTTGCACAGACAGCTGCCGGAGTATTAACGTATAAGGCGACAACTGCTACAAATAGCAATAACCTATCAATCACGAACCGTACTACATACTATGTGTGGGTGAGGGCGGTTAAGGGGACTGGGTTTTCTGATTTAAGCGAGGTAAAAGAAGGAACTCCTATGGAGCCTGACGCCAAACCAGTAAAGCCAGCGGCACCGGTAATAACATCGCTTCCAAGCGGCCAGTTGAAGATCACGTGGACAGCGGTTGCTACCGCGAGCGGTTATGATGTTGTGGTATCAGAAAATGATACTAGCCCTAGCAATAATCCAGATGATCCAGGTGCTGACGCTCATGCCGATCGAAAATGGGATGTGACGAACCCGCTTGAATTCACGACAACACTACTAAGCAGCAGCACCCAATACTATGTATTCGTGCGTGCAAAGAATGTGGTGGGCACCGGCTCATGGTGTGATGCCGCACCGATGAAGACCGCTGCTCCAGTAGCGTCAGTTGTGGGTGGATGGAATATGTACGGTGGAGGTAGCGATACACTGACATTTACTGAGCCTAATACTTGCTTAAGAAGCTTTGGTGTTGGCAATAATGCAGATGAAAATTATTATACCTATGAGTACAATGTCCTTGCTGCAGGAGGAGATGGCGTTCTTGTATTAACGCCACAAGGCGGTGGCACGCCAATAAATGGCACGGTTACTGGAAATGTACTCACTATACCTTTTGGTGGGGTTACAAAAACGTATACCAAACAACAGTAGAGGCGCAGCACGCCGCGTCTGATCGGGCGTGTGAAGCAGAGATCGCCGGTTAGCCTCAGCTAATCGGCGTTTTTTTATTTATAAGCTCTTAACGCGCAACCGCTTATCCGGGCTGGCAAAACCTCTTGACGCCGCGCAAGCGGCTTTGATACAGCCGGAACGGTATGCGCAATGGCGTTGCAAAAAAGCAAACAGGGCTTGACACAGGTTAGCAAGTATGATAACCTGTGATTTATATGGGACGAAATATATATTTTTATAAAACAGCATTAAACCTCTGTATCTATAATGGTTTTTTTATAAGGATTTTATATGATTATGTCATTTTCTGATAAAAGGACAGAAGAACTATTTAAGAACAGAAGTAAACCAAAAGGCTTGCTGGAGAATATTGTACAAAGGGCTTTGGATAAATTAGTGATATTACATGCTATACATAATATAAACGACTTAATGGTTAATACCAGGAAATAATTATGAAAGATTAAAGGGGAAAAGGAGGAATGAAAGCAGCATAAGAATTAATGATCAATGGCGAATAGTATTTGAATGGAAAGACGGCAATTCTTATAATGTCAAAATTGAAGATTACCATTAGTGATATTGGAGGAGAAAATGGAAATGGTTGATAAGAAAAAAGACATTGAAATTGTATACCCGGGCAGGATATTAAAGACCTATTTTATGGAACCATTGGGAATATCAGGATATAAGCTGGCAAAGGAAATTGGCGTACCCCGAATAACAATAAGCAATATTGTAAATAACAAACGGGGAATATCAACCGATATTTCACTGAGATTATCGAAATATTTTGGAAATAGCGCGGAATTTTGGCTCAACTTACAACAGCATTATGAATTGGAGTTGGGGCGGGAAAGGGCAAAAGAGGTTTTAGAGAACATAATACCGTTTAATAAAAACGGAAATGATGTAAGAGCTAATAGAAAAAACGAAAAGATGGTAAATTAAAAACCCGGCTCCGCATAACAGGACTGTTTACGCTTTTACATTACTTTTTCTTTTATTTTATGTAATGATGATTTTTGTGAAATTTAATTTGTATAATTTACATAGTCACGTAAATTTTTTGCCCGCTATCTTTTAATAATTTTTCCTGCAATTCATATTTGAATTTTATACAGTCAAACTTCTTTCCTTATGAGCCACATTGAGCGGCAGCATAGCTGGGGCGCACATACAGTCTTTGTTAGGCGAAGTGCCTCTGTTTTTTAAGCTCTTCTAATACAATATCTCACATCCAATATTTCCGTTGCGGGTCATTGCGGTTATTGTCCCATTTCCGTTTTTGTTACTTATTCTTCCTATATTATGCCTAATTTTCTCTGTACCAGACATCGTTACGCCGGGTGATACTTCCGTGAGAGGATGGTATATATACGAATACTCTGATTGTATGTCTACATCAACATCGCTCCCTCTTTCCAACGCTACCTTGACATTCCCATTCATTGTTTCCAGTTCAATATTTACCCCATCTATTGTTCCTGTGTAATATATGCTCCCGTTGTTCATAGCCAATTCAATAGAACCACAATTACTCCAGTTAAACGTAAAATCTCCATCTATCGTTTCTATGTCAATCGAAGCACAATCAAGATTATTAATCGTTACCCCGCCATTTACAGAAACAAACTTGATTGTTACGCCGTCAGGAACCTGGACAACTACCCGCACCCGGTCATCCAGAACAACTGCGGTCCTCAAATTTTGGTGATACGTTATTCTCCCCGCCGGACCGGTATTAATACCTATTCGTTCACTGGAAAGAAGCTGTATCGTGTTCCCATTTATACTCTCACTATAACCAAAGTACCTTTCATCAAAATTCTTTGTGATATGCACTTGACCGTCTGTTGATTTTTCAACAACAAGGTCTAGAGAGTGTAAATTTGCATCGACCGTAAAGCTTACGGCATATACCGGTATCCCAAGCGCAAGAGCGAAAAAAACGAAGAAACTCACCATAGATTTCATTATTGTCCTCCACACGGGCCAGAGATTTTCCCGCAACAAACCGAGTTTTGGGACTGGCTCTATTGATTAATAGCATGGCATATCTTCCTATAAAGTCAATACATTTTTATAATTTTTCACAAATTTTAAGGGAGCATTTCGCCTAACTAAGCTGGTTATGTCGGCATAACTAGGGCTTATATCGTATAAGACGCCCGCTCCCTATGATTCCAGCGCCTTCAACACCGCTTTACCCATAGCCGTTGTCCCCACGATTTTTTCACTGTTGTTGGCGCTCCTCGTGGCAATGTCTTGTGTACGCAGGCCCGCGTCCAGCACGGCGTTCACAGCCGCCTCAATAGCGGTGGCTTCTGTTTCCAGAGCAAACGAGTAACGCAACATCATTGCGGCAGACAGTATCATGCCTAAGGGATTGGCAATATCCTGACCAGCGATGTCTGGCGCAGAGCCGTGAATCGGCTCGTACATACCCATTGGCCGGCCATCTCTGGCAAGCGGATCAGTGGGACTGCCGAGGCTGGCTGACGGCAGCATCCCGATGGAGCCGGTCAATACCGAGGCTTCATCCGAAAGTATGTCACCAAAGAGGTTTGAGGTAACGATGACGTCGAACTGTCCCGGGGCGCGGATAAGCTGCATCGCGCAGTTATCTACATACAGATAACTTGTCTCAATGTCGGGGTAGTCCTTTGCCACAAGAGCGCAGACTTCTCGCCAGAAGCGCGAGGACTCAAGCACATTGGCCTTGTCCACAAGACAAAGCTTTTTACGGCGCACGGCTGCGGCGGTATAGCCCACGCGCAGTACCCGCTCAATTTCATTCCATGAGTAGCGCTCAGTGTCAAACGCCTCTTTGCCGTCATTGCTTCGTCCTTGCTCACCAAAATACAAGCCGCCGGTAAGTTCTCGCACGATGAGCAGGTCAAAGCTTGGCTTCCCTTCGGGGTTACTGGCAATGAGCGTCTCGTCTTTGAGCGGACAGGCAGCGCGAAGCTGAGGTAAGAGCGATGCTGGCCGCAGGTTGGCAAAGACGCCAAGGCCGGAACGCAGTCCCAGCAAGGCTCGCTCAGGCCGCAGGTGTCCGGGCAAGCTTTCCCAGCGCGGCCCGCCCACCGCGCCCAGAAGCAGGGCGTCACATTCCTGTGCAGCCGCCAACGTTGATGCCGGTAACGGCTCGCCGCTACTATCAATAGCCTTGCCGCCAGCCTCAAGTTCTACATAGTTAAACACCCGGCCGTACTTGTCGCCCACAGCGTCTAGTATCTCGGTCGCCGGCTCCATAACCTCCGGCCCTATCCCATCTCCCGGCACTAACGCGATTGAATAGTTTGTCAGCAACTCCATGCCTAACACCTCCTTAAGCGAAGTCAGCAGCCCCATGCCTAAAACTAGGGGCTGGCAGCTTGGGCTGATTGCCCAGCTTGCTCTACAAGGCTTCTGCTTCTTTCCATAATACCGATATTTCTACGAGAGGTTCACTCTTGGTGTCGCCAAGAACCAGCGCTCCCCTGTCTACAGACCTTGATTCCCCGCGCCGCACGGGTATGGGAGCTATTCTACTCTATCTTTACCGCTATGTCAACACTGCTCTTTGTCAGTGTGCCGCCTTATATCTCACAGTCGTGATCCAAGCTGGAACACAGTTCAGCCTAGCCCTAAAGGGTGGGTTTTACGGCGATTTTGATAGATACGCTTTGAAGCGGCGCTCTATATCACTGATGAGCTTGTATTCAATTGAATCGACCAGAGCAACGCGGCTGGCGTCAATGATGTCGGCGGAGACACCAACGGTTGACTCGATGAGGACGCGGACGCTGGCGGCGGTGGCGTCCCTGCCGTCAATGACGCGCACCTTGTAGTCGGTGAGCCGCATTTGTTCCAGTTCCGGGTAAAAACGTTTGAGCGCCCGGCGGAGGGCGCTATCCAAAGCATTGACCGGCCCAGCTCCCTCGGCAGC
>JAISAE010000049.1 GCA_031266875.1 Treponema sp. | reverse complement strand
CTTCTATGCCTTGTCCTTTATTAAAATCTTTCCAGTAAATCGGTATTGTCAAACTGGCAGCGAGAGGGATATTGACAGGTTCTTTTTCAGAGATACTCCATGACGTTGTATATCTATCTTCGAAACCATCTCTAATGCTGACTGTGCCTGACATACGCTCGATATTTTCAACAGATATGCCGCCGTCATTTAAGGCTGCGCCGCTCCCGCCGGTCAGGTTTATTCTTTTCCCCCAGTTCACAAATGAAGCGCAGCCCATAAACAGGGTTATAGTCATCATCATAACAGCAAAAAACAAAATTCTCTTCATATTTACACTCCTTAAAAAAAATCCTAATGATGTACGCTATATATATAGCGTACATCAAGCTAGCGGCGAAGCGTAAACAGTTTATACGGCACGATGTCCTTTTTTGTTTACAATGTTTATTTATACAAATTTCCGATGATTCTTAAATCCTTTTGTAAACCATCGGGAACATAATCAATGAGTAATCCCTGCTGTGTGTCACTATATTTTATGGGAAGCATAACCGCTTTCTCATAAACCATTACATCACCCGTTATAATATCAATAATCCAACCACCAATGAGGAGAATATCGGCTATAAACCAACCACTCATTTTCTTTTGAAGTTGAAAAGTGCGTAAATTTTCATCCTTGTCTTTATATTGAACGGTATAAGTATTACTGCCATTTACATTAATAATAGCAGGTAATGGCCCTTGATATACAACAGAACCATTTTCCATGATTGCTACTTCATTAGCGGATCCCGTAGCCGCCGTAACTGTGGTTTGTTTATTGTTAAACATTGTCGCGCAGCCTTCAAGGGTCAAAGCCAGCACTACAACCATCAGTCCTCCCATCAAGTTTTTCTTGTTTACCATTTTATTCTCCTTTGGTAATTTTTTTAGTTATACATATTTCTGTATAACCATTTTAATGGCATCTAACCATATTCTTTGATCGACAATCTTTGATCACAACTTAACCGTATCTATCGCTTTTCCCAGAATCCGCGTGGCGGCGTCCACACGCCGCTTTCCCAGCGGACGCCTACCTCGCAGCCTCGCGCCAGAGCCAACGACCTTGATTGCGCGGGGTCAAATCTCTTCTCAAAAATCTACGCTTTCTTTTTTAGCGACTTGTCTAACGGCGTTTTCAAGCCGCATAAGCCTTTCGTTAAGTTCGCCTATATGAGACTGTTCAAGTATAGTCAACATCCTGATAACGTCCTCGCGGGTCTTGTCAAAGGCGTCTGTCTTTTCGCGTAACATCCTCACGCGCTCGCTTATCTTGCCAACCCAGATACCGATAGCAATAATCGCTGGCAATGACACGCCGGTTAAAACCCAATTCAACACAATCGCCGGATCCATATCCACTCCTTTATCACTTTTGTTTTTTTATGTCATTGCTCTTTAGCCTAAGTCTATAACATCCTTTGTAGTAATGTCAATAGGTCAAATTGGGCTTTTAGTCCGGCGCGACTCTTCCCACACGGGGCGCTATCAGCGGAGTGTCGCGGGGACTTTACTCCTTTGTGGGTTTGGGCTTCTTAGGGCGGCCACGCTTGGCGTCCTTGATGCGGTCGAGGGTGTCGGGAGGATAGAGAGCCTCATAGGACAATGGCTTAATGCCAAGTCTATGGATACGGACTTCAATGGTGTTTTTTCTAAGACCGGTCGCTTCGACCAGTTCTGAAATAGTTATGCCTTCTTTAGCCATAACGGAAATATCGGTGGATTTTTGAAAACCATAAAATGTAAGAATATTTTTACGATTTCTATTGACATATCGTAAGTTTATACTTACAATAAATATAAGGGATGAGCAATCACCCCTTACCCCCCGCGCCATGAGTCTTGGCGGACTTGCGCGGCGCGGGAACCGGTACGCGGGTTACGGCGCGTATCGCTGATGTTGGCCACCCAGCCCTTTGAGCGACCGTAACCGCTCTTAGGGCTTTTTATCACCCATGACGGCGTTGGATACGGTGTTTCGGCCCGGCCACGCCCTGTGGGTTCTAGGGAAGGGGTTCCGGTTTGGCTTTAGGCGGGCGGCCACGCTTGGCATCCTTGATGCGGTCGAGGGTGTCGGGAGGGTAGAGGGAGCCATAGAAAACCGGTTCTATTCCGGCGCGGCTAAGGCGCGTTTCAACGGTGTGCTTTGGTACGCCAAGTATCCTCGCCATCTCGTAAATGGTGATGCCTTCGATAGTCATATATCATTTTCGGAAAGTTTGAAAAAAAAGTTAAGAAAGAGGAGTTATTTTCCGATTTTCTATTGACAAGTATTTTAATCGGAGTTAAACTCCTATTATATGAAACGGCAGCGGTTGCGGAGTTGCCGGAGAGAAGAGCGCCTAAGCGTGGGTGCGGAGCCGCAACCTCCAATCTCACACTTAGGCGTTTTTTATCACCCATGACGGCGTTGGATACGGTGTTTCGGCCCGGCCACGCCCTGTGGGTTCTATTGAGCGGGTACAACTTCCTTCTATAATATGGGGCGTTGTGTGGCGTCTCGCCTACCCGCCCCAGACAATGGGGTGAGGGCGGATTATGCGCGCTCTAGATCGTGTATCGGGTGAGGCGCTTTTTCCCCAGCCTGTTCGTCAGGAAAGTCATCGATCAGGCTGATGTTCCTGTGTTCTCGGTGTGGCGCTTCCCCACGGAGGGCTTGTTCATCGGAAACCAGTTTTTGGGCATATTCGATAAGAAATTTCTGGGCCAAGGGGGTAAGTTCCTCAAAGAACGCCAGAAGCTGGCGTTCATGGTCCGATAGCTGGGCATCCTCGTCCAGCATCTCCCCCGTGCCTTCCCTGAGCCATTCCTCGTTGACCCCAAAGGTAAGACAGGTGAGGCGGATATTTGCCTCAGTTAGTTTGGATTTCCCTGATTCGAGCATTGATACAAACTGGCCAGTTACCCCTATGCGCTCCGCGAATTTGGCTTTGGTCAATCCTAGTTCATTCCGTAATACGGTTATCCTCTTCTCTATAGATTCTTTCATGTTTTCACTATCTCTATTTACTTTCAAAAAGTCAAGGAAAACGTAAATTGTTTTCGAAAAACTCTTGACATATAAAGTTATTGATGTTACTATGTAAGTAGCTTACATACATAGAGGTAAACCATGAAACAGAGGGAAGAGGAAATGCGCCTTTTGGCGCTTTTCCGGGAAATGGAAAGCCGGACTGTCCGGGAGAACTTCCTTGCCCAGGCCGGGGCTATGGTTAGGGCGCAAAGGGCGCTCAAAGTGGACTACGGACTTTCGCCGGAGAGTTGTCCGGCAGGACAAGGCAAGGCGGGCTACGGCCTTGCCCTGTCCGCGCAGGCCGTGAAGACGGCGTAGGAGGAGAAAAAATATGGAAAAATCGACCTTGCGAAAGGTAATCGCCTTTCTCAAAGGCGCGGGGTATCATGTAGGCCACGCGGAGGAAGAAGTACGGGTCGCAACGCGGTCAGAAACCGGGTATGTAAAAACTGGAGCCATCTTGTTGCGCATAACTCCGGGTCCCTTAGATTTGCAAAATGTAATCGAGTTACTCGAAGACGGGAAGTATCACGTAACCAAACTGGAAGAAGAACGGATATACCAGGAAGAGATCGGGTATGTAAACACCGGAGAAGTCTTGTTGCGCATAACTCCGGTTCCCTTAGATTGGCGAAAGGCAAGCGAATTACTCGAAGACATAGGTTATCACGTACTCAAAGTGGAAGAAGAAATAAAGAGCACAACGCTGTCAGAAACCGGGGAGTATATAAAAACCGGAGTCATCTTGCTGCGCGTAATTCCGGTTTGCTCGGACAAAAACGAATAGACGGTGTAGGGAGGGACAAGATGACAGGAGGTTTTTTGATGGAACCAGAGAAGCTGTATTCATGAATAACCGGAGCGAACCTATGAAACAAAGGGACATAACCCATATTTCTTTGCGTCTGGATTTGGCGCTTGCTAAAGCTGTCCGAATTCAGGCGATTAATGATGGGGTGAGTTTGAAGGCCTGGATTTCTCAGGCGCTTATCCGGCGGCTCGCTTTTGAGGCAACGGCTTTGGGAGACAACAATTCCCGAACTTCGGGCAACCCGTCCCGAACTTCGGGCAACCCGTCCCGAACTTCGAGTAACCCGTCCCAGACTCTGGGACAACTTTTATCTAAAAGCAAAAGGTTTATGGTGGTTTTGACAGATTCTTGTTGACGGCTCGCTGGGGCGACTTTACCATATACCTCATGAATAAACACAAGAAAAAAAGCGGGACCAAAGGCGATACCGCGTTTGCTATTCTGGTTTTACCAACCTTTGTAGGCTACGTCGCCTTCAGCAGCTTTATTTCATATATAAAGGAGGCTTTTTCATGAAGAAGACCAATTGGTTTGTATCGGGAAGGTTGGCGTGTTTGCCGCTCTTCGGGGTAATACTGTTTGCCGGCTGCTCAACCAGTACGAAGAGCTATGATCCGCCTGTTGCTGTACATAGGCTTGTTGAGGAAGCGGCGTTCTACAAGAGTAATGACTACTTTACGGTACAGGTCAGTCATACTGGAGATGGCGCTGATGTAGACACGTCTAAGCCGTGGGTTACGGGGCAGGAGATGGAGGCGCTTGACACGGCGTTAGCGGCTGCAAAAGGGATAGAGCGTGATGAGGACGCGCCTGTTGTTATCGCGGATTTGGAAGCGGCGTTGGCAGTATATAAGGCCGCGCTAAAAGCTGATGGTTCAGACCCTTATTTCCGGGGCGATCCCGGCGCGGGTATTCCGTATCTTACTTCGTCTGAAGTACGGATCAGCGCCGGCGCCACTGAAAGCGGCGCGTCCTGGACTCCAGAAGTGGGGACTACTGAGGCCAACTACGCGCCTTTTAACGACGGCACACTGCATAAGTGGCGCGCCAACGACGGGCGTATCCTGTGGTCTAATGACGCTGGGTATACTGAGCAAAGCGCGTTTGAGCTTATCGCCAATCCCTTTACCGGCGAATCGGGCGACTTAATCAAGATTCATGCTGTTCATAACCCAGCGGAGAGTGGAAGGAGTTTCGGCGGATTCGGCATACGAGCGCCGCTGACTCAAGAGGTAACTGTGAACAATACCACGTTCATCGAGTTTGACCTTTACTATCCCATGAGCGCCGCGGGAAAATGGATGCGGATGGGTCTCTGGTCAACCGACACGGGCGGCGCGGGCAATCAAGCTGGCAATGGTGGTAACGGTAACAGTAAAGCCGTACCTTATATCCGTACCGAAAACCTGAGCGCCATCAATAACCTGAATCCAGACTGGGTTGCCATGTATGAAGACGAGACCTGGTCAAAGCAGCATATCAGAATAGCGTCCGGATCCAACGGGAACTGGAACTACCTCAATATTGATTTTGAAACCGAAACCGGCGCGGTCGTTGACGGCGCGGTACTCATGGTTGGCAACATCAAAATAACCAAGCCTGACCCCAACGGAATACCCATCCCACTGGTTGATGTGGACACGGAAGGTTCGGAAAAGAAAGGCCAGGCCGATGTTCCCTCAATCAGGGACAAGTATAACGAACAGAACGGCTTGTTCATGGTGGGCGCTATTGGGACAGGTACTGTTGAGCAAGACTCGGCGCGTGCCAATCATTACGAAATCTTTGTGGATGGCAACAACCTCAAGGCGGAAAGCGTGCATCAGAAGTATCCCTCATGGCTTACCAGCAGCGATGAAGGTTTTACCTGGGCCGGAACTGCGGGCGAGACCGCTCTTGGCGAGTACAGTTTCCCGACAGCCTCGTATCAGGGTATTCGGGACTCCCATTTCGCCGGTGAACCGGTTGGCGGCTTTAAGAACCACGGCCACGTTCTGGCGTGGTACAACCAAGCGCCGGCCTGGATGCGGCAGATGATACCGGAACACCTTGATATGACCTGGAACGCCGGCGGCACGTTCTACGCCTACGGCAACAGCGCGGCAGGGCCGTTCTGGAAGGTGAACAAGGACGACGCCCGAAGGGTGTACTTTAACCACATCATGTACGAACTGCGGCATTTTATGACCACCGACGAGAAGTACGGTTCCAGCGCGGAGCGGGGAATTATCCCCTTCCACTCCTTTGACGTGCTTAACGAGGAAATCCACGAGAGCAGGCACAGCACCCTTATCGCGCAAAACCCGAATGAGTGGAAGTCCGGCCTTAAAAGCATCTCCTGGCTTGCGGCCATGACAGACAATGATTTCAGCGATCTGCGTCAGCATTACATCTACCTGATCTTCAAGTATGCCCACATCGCCGTACCCAACGCTCAGATGGCGGCGAAGTTCAAGGCGAATTACGCCACTCTGCCTGAATATATGAAGAATGACGGCCATGATCGCGCCGGAGCTGATGGCGCGGCTGGTAACATTGACGCTTATATTACCGAGAACCCTCCTCGCCTGACGTACAATGACTATGGCATCTCCACCTGGTCCAAGGCACAGATGGCCTACAACATGATCAAGGAATTGAACACCCTGTGGCAGACGGACGAACTGTACGACGGCCGTCCCCTTATCGAAGTCATGGGTATTCAGGGGCATGACTCCATTGGTCCCACGCTCGCCAGCGACAACCAGCGCGCCATTGCCCTGTACGCCGGCCTTGTGGATCAGGGGCTGTTGAGCGGCATAGCGTATTCAGAGCTTGACCTTAAGATGCCTGAATCCGCGCCCGGCGGCGGAGTAACCGCGCCTGCTGTCATGAACCAGAAACAGGCTGACGCGCTTGGGTATCAGTACGCGCTGCTTTACAAGGTATTCTCCAAGTACGCGCCGTATATCGACCACATCATAAGCTGGGGTCTAGCTGGTTCTGGCTGGCAGGGCAGCTATGTGCTTTTTAACAGTGAGCAACAGGCAAACCAGGGCTATTACGGCGTGATGGACCCGGACAAGTTCATCGTGGGACATTCGTACCTGGACACGTACTTTGCGGGGGAATACGCCAAAGCGCAGTCTGCTTATAAGCCGCAGCTCTAAAAGCGTATTGGTTCCGTGGTACACACGTAACACACCAAGGCTGCCTGGAATTCCGGGCAGCCTTTTTATGTGCGCCTCGCATTGGTGTCTGACACCAACGCATTGTCAATATGTGTATTGTAGTAACCAAGCTCTTTGGTTACACTGCTCGGCATAAAGGAGGGTATTATGTCGATTGGTATTGTTTTTCTCGCGGTGTTTTTGGTTCTTATGACGGCAATTGGAGTCTGGGGCATGAAAAAGACCAAAACCCTGGGAGATTTTTTTCTGGGTGGCAGGACTATGGGGCCGTGGGTGTCTGCGGTCGCTTACGGAACCTCGTACTTTTCAGCGGTCATCTTCATTGGGTTTGCCGGAACCCAGGGCTGGCAGTTTGGGCTTAACGCGCTCTGGATAGCCCTAGGTAACGCGCTTATCGGAGCAATGGCCGCGTGGCTCATTCTGGCGCGGCGCACACGGCGCATGACTCAAAACCTGAATACCATGACCATGCCGGAGTTTTTACAGGAACGCTACGGCGCCAAGCATTTGAAGCCTGTAGCCGCTTCGATCATCTTCTTCTTCCTATTGCCGTATTCAGCGTCGGTGTTTAAGGGTCTGGGACATTTGTTTGAGGCGGTGTTTCACATACCGTATGATCTGGCGCTGGTCATCATGATCGCGTTTACCGGTGTGTACCTCATACTTGGCGGATACTTTGCTATTGCGATCACAGACTTTATTCAGGGCATCATCATGTTCATCGGGGCCATCGTCATGGTGGCGGTGCTGGCGGGGGATGGCGGCGGGCTTTTTGCCATGGTGTCAAAGGTGAGCGAGAACTACCCGCAACACATTGCTCCGGCGCAGCAGCCAAGCGCGCTCACGATTATCTCGCTGGTGTTTATGACGAGCTTCGGAACCTGGGGCCTGCCCCAGATGACGCAGAAGTTCTACGCCATCAAAAACGAGCATGTGATCTCCAAAGCAGCCCTGGTTACCACAGTTTTTGCGCTGGTCATTGGGTTTTCCGCCTATCTGACCGGCGTGTTTGCCCATGTGTTTTTTGACCTGAACACTGTGCCTAAAAACGAGACCGGCGGTGTATTCTATGACCGCATCGTGCCTACTTTGCTTACCTCGCACCTTCCCGCGCTCTTGCTGTCGCTCATTATGTTGCTGGTACTGTCCGCGTCCATGTCCACGCTGTCGTCGCTCGTGCTGGTGTCTTCGTCATCTGTGGCTATCGACCTGTATCCCTCGCGGATAGACGCCAAAACCGGCAAAGACCGTTCTGTAGCCATGATGCGTTTTCTGTCGGCGATTTTCGTCATCATTTCGTACCTCATCTCGCGTTTCCAGTTCAGCTTCATTGTTACGCTTATGTCGCTGAGTTGGGGCGCGGTGTCTGGCTCCTTTGCCGGCCCCTACATCTTCGGCCTCTACAGCAAGCGCGTTACCAAAGCCGCTGCCTACGCGGGCCTGCTGTCTGGGCTGGGAACTGAACTCATTCTGTTTTTCGTACTGGGGAGCGCCAATTCACCGCTTGCCGCGTCCTGCGCCATTGTGGTTCCGTTCATTATAATCCCCATTGTGTCATGTTTCACCAAAGCGCCCGAACAAGCTTTGTTAAACAAAGCCTTCGTAGATGTCTAATAAAAAATTTTGTTGACAGGCTACAATTCTCAAAATAAAGTGATAGGAACATTAGGTTTTAGAGGAGAATTAGTTATGAAACAAAAAACAGGATGTATCGCCGCGTTAATGCTTATCGCGGCCGGGGCCGTTTTTGCGAACGGCAGTAACCAACAGCAGAGTACAAGGAGCGCCACGCCGACGCTCTCCCCTGCGGGGCTGAGTGGAGACGCGCTGGCGTTCAGCAAGTTCACCAAGCCGGTGGATGTTCATATCGGCATGAGCGTGAACCCCATTGATACCACGCTGCCTCCGGGAGATACTGCCCAGAACAACCAGTACACCCGCTACCTCCGCGATAACTATAACATCAACGTTATCGTGGATTGGACCGCGGCTGAGGGCAATGACTATAACCAAAAGGTCTCCCTTGCCATCGCCAGTAACACCCTGCCGGACGCGCTGGTCTTCAACTCCCAGAGCTATTTGCTCAAGGCCGCAAAGTCGGAGATGCTCTACGACCTCACCGGCCTGTTCCAGCAATACGCTTCCTCGCAAGTCAAGGGCATCGTTGATTCAACCCAGGGACGCGCCATGGAAATGGTCAGCTATGACGGTAAGATGGTAGCCCTGCCCAACATCACCGTAGCCACCGACGGGGTACACGTGCTCAATATTCAGAAAAACTGGCTCGACCAGTACGGGCTTGCCATCCCCAAAACCATTGACGACATTGAAAACGTCGCCCGCGTGTTCAAAGAACGGAGACCCGCAGGCGCGGCAACCATTCCGATCATCGGGCCGGACAAGAATACCAAGCTCTACTGCAACTTCATCGAATCCTCAAACCTCAGCAACGGCTTTGATCCCGTGTTTGCCGCCTATGACGCCTACCCCGGTTACTTCCTGAACAATGGCGACGGTACGGTTTCCTACGGCTCCCTGGATCCCAAGATGAGGCCCGCGCTTCAGCGTCTGGCCGCGTGGTACAAAGAAGGGCTTATCGACCCGGAAATGGGTTCGCGGGACAGTTCCGGCGAGCCGGTAAACGCGAATCAGGTTGGCCTGCGCTTTGGTCCGTGGTGGGGAATCGGTTATGGGAACGGCGATTCGTTCAAGAATGATCCTAACGCGAACTGGCAGGCTTATCCGGTGCTGTCCAATGACGGGAAATGGAACGTTCACATGAAAGCCCCTGGCGTGAGTTCCTGCGTGGTCAGCAAGAAAGCATCGGCGGACGTGGCGGCTGCGGTCATCATCATGTATAACGCGCTGGTGCGGGACGAAGCCGCCTTTGATACCTCAGTAGCGATTGGCTGGTATCCCCTGCGCGTGGTTGCCGCCGCGATGGACGAGACGGAGTATGAATACCGCGAGCTGCTTAAAGTTCTGAGCGGGCAGACGACCCCGGAATCTTACAACAATCCAATGTCCATCTATAAGCTGATGTACCATGACGCTCAGTTGATCAAGAACGTCATTCCGGGCTTCACCACGAGCCGGGACCTCAATGTCAGCGATTTCAGCATGGCGAATTTCGGCGACTTTAACCGGACCTACTCGCTCATGGTTGGCAACCGGCCGTTTGCCACGCAGAAGATTGATAAAGAAGTGTACAGCGTTACCTACAGCATGACCGACCTACTGGAACAGCGCTGGCCTAACCTCTGGAAGATGGAAACCGAAGTGATGATGAAGATTGTTACCGGTCAGGCCGACATCAGCGCGTTTGACAAGTTCGTAACGGACTGGAAGGCCCAGGGAGGCCAGGGCGTCCTGGACGATATAGCGAATACCTATCTGAAATAGACCGACAGCGCGGCGCCGCATACACGGCGCCGTTACTTTATGGAGGCATAATGAAAAGACATACGGTAATTCAGGTCCATTACGGGATAATGATACTGCCGGGTTTGCTTTGGCTGGCGCTGTTCAGCATCGTCCCCATGTACGGGATCGTGATGGCCTTTCAGGATTTCAATCCGGGACGGGGGTTTTTCCGCTCACGGTGGACAGGGCTGGAAAACTTTAAGTACCTCTTCATGCTGGGCGACTCAGTGCAGGTTATCATCAATACGCTTGTTATCGCGGTGGGGAAGATGGTCCTTAATCTGGTGGTTCCCCTCGTGTTTGCCCTCCTTCTCAATGAAGTGCGTCTGCGCACGTTCAAAAAACTGGTACAAACCATCGTCTATCTTCCCCATTTCATCTCTTGGGTCGTGCTTGCCAGCGTGGTGTTAAACATTTTTGGCTATCAAGGCGTGATAAACAGCATCGCGGGTTTCTTTGGCGCCGAGCCGAAAGTGTGGATGACCGACGCTTCGATCTTCCGGCAAATTGTCATTGGCACAGAGGTCTGGAAAGAGTTTGGGTATAACGCCGTCATCTTCCTTGCCGCCCTCACCGGCATCAACCCGAACCTGTATGAGGCCGCCTCAATTGACGGCGCGGGCCGTCTGCGCTCAACATGGCACGTTACCCTGCCGGGCATTGCCAGTACCATTGTCGTACTTGGGGTTCTTGGTCTCGGCAATGTGTTAAACGCCGGTTTTGACCAGATATATAACCTGTATAACCCGCTTGTGTATTCCACCGGCGACATCATCGACACGTGGGTATACCGCATGGGTCTCATCAACCTACAGTTCTCCCTTGCCACTGCCGCCGGACTGCTCAAGTCAGCGGTGAGCTTTGTGTTAATCGTGTCTTCATATCTGGCGGCATACAAGTTTGCCGACTATAAAGTGTTCTAAGGAGGACGGCGTGATTCAGAATAGATCACTTGGCGAGAGTCTTTTTAACATCGTAAACATCGTAATAATGGCCAGCCTCACTTTCCTGTGTTTATACCCAATCTGGTACGCCCTTTGTCTTTCAATTTCGGACAAGGCCGCAGCCAATTCCGGCATTGTTACCTTCTATCCCATTGGTTTTACGATACAGTCCTATAAGGAAATCATGAGGGATTCCATGTTCTTCAATTCCTTCTGGATTTCGATACAGCGTACCGTATTGGGAACCGCCGTAACCCTAGCGGTGCTAATTCTCATGGCCTACCCGCTCTCGAAGACCCGCCGCGATTTCAGGCCCCGCGATGTTGTGATGTGGATCGTTATCTTCTGTATGTTGTTTAACGGCGGCACTATTCCGTGGTACATCACGATAAAAAACTATCACCTCATTGATTCGATCTGGGCGCTTGTGCTTGGCGGCAGCCTTCCGGTGTTCAACCTTATCCTGATGGTCAACTTTTTCCGGGGCATTCCCCGTGACCTTGAGGAAGCCGCTGTCGTGGACGGCGCGGGGCCGTGGAAGATTCTTTTCATGGTGATAGTGCCTTGTTCCATCCCCGTAATCGCTACGATAGTCCTCTTTACCGGCGTGTATCACTGGAACGAGTTCTTTCAGGGGCTGGTACTCACCACCAGTGAAAGCCACTACCCGCTTCAGACCTACATTCAGCAGCTTGTGGTGAACATACAGACCTCGACGCTTTCCAAAGACCAGATAGAGAACCTCTTCAAGCTGTCCAACAAGTCGCTCAATGCCGCGAAGGTGTTCATTGCCATGATTCCCATGCTGGTGGTCTATCCCTTCTTACAGCGCTACTTCATCTCCGGCATCATGCTTGGGGCAGTAAAAGAGTAAAACTCCGCACAATGTTTACTGGGGTACACGGAATAGCAATTCATTCTGTGTACCCTTTTTATGAGGACGCCATAAAACCCGGACGTACCAAGCGGACACATCTCAATCTGGGCTAGTACGCAAACTGGTACCAGCCTAGTACCGGAGCGCGTACTAGCCTAGGACGGAAATGGGTACTGGGAAGCGAGCGAACATCTGGCCGAGTCCCTGCAGGTTTGCCCCGCTTATCGCTCCCAGCACTCTTATTCATAGCTGACACTCACGGATAGCACATTGTGAAGAATGTTTAACAAATCCCTTGATTCTTTTCGCAAATGGGATAGAATAGTGTTATGCTTCTAAAAACGGCAGGTAAAAAGACAGAACAGCCCTCACGACTCACGACTCACGACTCACGACTCACGACTCACGACTCACGACTCACGACTCACGACTCACGACTCACGACTCACGACTCACGACTCACGACTCACGACTCACGACTCACG
>JAISAE010000044.1 GCA_031266875.1 Treponema sp. | reverse complement strand
CGTGAGTCGTGAGTCGTGAGTCGTGAGTCGTGAGTCGTGAGTCGTGAGTCGTGAGTCGTGAGTCGTGAGTCGTGAGTCGTGAGTCGTGAGTCGTGAGTCGTGAGTCGTGGTAGGTGGTGGTGTTTAACCGTCTGTCGCTCATAGCTAGGGCATTTATACTATAAAGCGAAAGAATATGCAAGGTGTTAGATAGTACATCAGGGCATATATTAGAGTCTCTCTAACATGTAGGTTAGAGCATCTCTAACGCATAGCGGGAGTCGGAGTCCCAGCGTAGTGAGAGTCAGACTCCCAGCATAGTGGGAGTCAGTGTCCCCGCGTAATGGGAGTCAGACTCCCAGCATAGTGGGAGTCGGAGTCCCAGCGTAGTGGGAGTCGGAGTCCCAGCGTAGTGGGAGTCGGAGGCCCAGCATATCACACAGCCTCCGCTATAACTGCTACCACTGGATACCGGGGAACTTTTTGAAGCTGTCCATGCTGATACGGATGCTTTCCAGTTCATCCCGTGAACTGAAATCCTGCTCAAGAATGATATAATCCGTTTTGCAGACATCATTCCCCACGGTGATAATATCCTGGATATCCATGATGCCCGTGCCAACTTCTGTGAAGGTCTTAGCGTCCATGATCCCCATCATGTAGTTCATGTCCACGCGCAAGCCCTTCTCATTAACCACATCGATCAGATTGATCTTGTCCTTGTATGCCGCAGGGTAATCTTTCTGATGGATCAGCCGCACTCGTTCACCGTATTGCCGCAGCAAGGCAACCGGATCATTGCCGCCCCGCATAGCCCAATAGGTATCAAGCTCAATCCCCACCAACGCGGGATCAGTGTTTTGCATCAAGATACTGAATACGGTCTGCCCCGCGAAAAGCTGAAACTCATGGAAATGGTTATGATACACCAAGCTCATATTGGCCTGGGCGCAGGCTTGTCCCAGCTTATTCAGCAGCTCCGTCTTTTTTAGGGCATCCTCACGGCTGTCATAAAAATACGCCGGTACTACCAGATATTTGGTACCTAGTTCCTGATGGTACTCTAGTACCGGGCCGATGGTATCGTCGTTTAGGGGGGAAATATGGGCGCTTATCATCGCAGCCCCCGTATCGTTCAGAACCTTCTTTATTTCCCTGGCCTCAACCCCGAAGCCTACGCCGCTGTCTTGGGTCGCGTTATGGTTAGCCGCCTCCAAGAACCGATACCCTTCCTTTACCACCGTCTGTATGGCGGCAATAGGGTTCTCCGCCATGTGATTACGCAATGAAAAAAGCTGAATGCCTACTTTCATATTTCTACCTCCTACTCAATCTATAGCATAGCATAGTCCATGAATGGGCTGGATAGCTTCGTTCTATTCGCGGCTATTCGTCTATTCATGGACTCTTCTCTATCCATGCTTCATTATATCCCGGTTCTCGCGCCGGAAGTCATCATCATCGGTACTTTGTTACCCGCTCGTCGTTGATGATGCCTTGCCAGTTCAGGCCAAAGGCAAAGTCCCAGGTGTTACCAACAGTGTCGGTATAGGGGATCAGGTCTCTGGCGAGGTCCTCAGCCTGGGTTTCCACAGTCTCCATGTCGCGGGGCATCTGGAAAGGCAGAAGCGCCGAAGGCTCGGCTTTGCCGGTGGCCAGGTCCATCAGGGCGCGGCCTTCCACCGCGAAGTTAAGCAGAATAGCGTCAACGCTCTTTTCAAACTCAGCCGCGACAAAGGGGTTCCTCGTTTGAACAAAAGCGATAACAGGCTTTTGCCCCATCTTTTTCTTTGTATCCAGCACTAGGTCAAGGTCAGGCTCGTTGCTGACGGTTCCGGTTTTGCCCTGATAGGAACGGTCATCGGTTCCGGCGATGTTTTTTGCGCGGGCGTTGTGCGCTGTGTATGGCCGGTATTGCAGACTTAGGGGGAGATAGCCAGTGTCTTTGCTATACGCCGTGCCATTGGGACTGGCGATGAAGCAGAACGCGCAGTCCGCCTGCGCCGGATCGTCCACCACTTGGAAGTATTCGTTCACGAGCCTATGGTCGATAGGGTCTATATCCCTCGCCGGTGTGGGGAAGCCCAGGAAGTTGGTTCCCGCGTTTATATGCCGCTTGGGGATATACACTTTTGTACCAGCGGCCAGCGGCAGTACCTTGTCCGCGTTCTTGAGCAGAACAACGCTTTTCAGTTGGGCGTCGTAGCCAGCCTTCACGAATTCGGCATTACCGGCGATGGCTCTGGATTCCTTTGCGTCAAGGTACGGGTTCTCGAACAGCCCGGTACGGAAAATGTTTTGGAGTAGGCGTCTGGCGGATACACGGAAACGGTTTTGCATGAACTCCTCGCCGTGGTCTCTGACACCCATAGCGTAGGCTTCCAGCACCGGCGCTTTTTCGTTGTTACCGCCGAACTGGTCAACACCAGCCATGAGTACCTTGTAGTGTCGTTCAGCCACAGAAAGGTTCTCTACACCCCAGCACTTACCGCTAATGAACACGTCGATAGGCCCAGGATCAGCGGTAATAAGCCAGTCGGTGCAAACCACGCCGTCGTAGCCGTACTTCTCCCGCAGAAGGCCGGTAATAATGTACGTGCTGTAGGAGTTGCCGACGTTTTCGCCGTATTTCTGGTCAATGCCCCAGGAAACAGTGTAATAGGGCATGATTGCCGCAGCTTTGCTGGTCTTGCCTTCCAGTTTGAATGCCCCGTTGATAAATGGCTTCAGGTGTTCCTCAAAACCCTTACCCGGATAGACCGCGTACTTGCCGTGGCCGAAGTGAGCGTCGCGTCCGGCCTCGCCAGTACCGCCGCCGGGCCAGTGCTTGGCCATGGCGTTTACGCTGTCATAGCCCCAGCCTGAGCCGCCAATCTCACGCTCACCTTCGCTGGTCTGGAACCCGTCGCAGTAAGCGCGGGCCAGGTCCTCGCTGAGTTTGACGCCTTCGCCGAAAGTACCGGCAAAGCGCCACCAGCGAGGCTCAGTGGCTAGGTCTATCTGAGGACTCAGCGCAGTGGTGATACCCATAGCGCGGTATTCTCTAGACGCGACTTCGCCGAAGCGCCTGACCAGCGCCGGATCAAAGGTGGCGGCCAGTCCAAGCGTATCCGGCCATACCGAAATGTCCCCGCCGGAACCCATGTCGAACTCGGCAGTGGCCACTGGCGTATGCCGTGGATCGGAGCTGATGTTGATAGGAATACCTAAGCCCAGGGATTCGGTCAGTGCCTGCGCCTGATTGTTCCACCGCGCCGCTGATGGTGCGTCGTCGATCATGGCCACGAGCACATGGCGCACATTATCTTCTATTAAAAACTTCTTCTGCGCCTCGGTAAGGTCCCAGATATGCTCACGGGTATCTTTCTGATCCTGTCCGGTGTACATCATTGCCACCAGCGGATTCACCTTAGCAATGGCCTGATGCGCGCTGTAAAGCATAAGCCCCGCGATCTCGTCAATGCTCATACGGGCCGCGAGATCGGCGACGCGATCCTCAAAAGGCAAGCGCCAGTCCTCATAAGGATCGAGCTTGCCGTTACGGTTCAGGTCTTTAAAGGCGAATCCTTCTACTATAAGGATATGCTCCTCCATTGCCGGGCCCGCGCCAATAATAGGGCCGTTGCTGTTTGCGTAAAGGCAATACCCTTCTTTTTGTATCTTGCTGAATCTTTCCATAGCTAACCTCCTGTCGGTTTGACTCACCTTATTATAAACACATCTATACCAGAAAGCGACTTTATCTTGTTCAGTTTATGGTCAAGTGTTGCGGTGTCAAAAGTATCCGCGTTACGGCGATGTGATGATCTGGGACAGGAAGCGGGGAAAGGAGTATGGGAGCGATTGAGCGCGTCCGATCAATCCTTGTCCTGGGCGAGAGGCGGCGGCGCAGATGGAGCGGGAGCGGGCGAACAGCGCCCGCCTTGACCGCAGTGTCCGTTTCTGGCGGATGGCAACTGTGTGGAGCGTATACCGCACCTTACACATCCCCTAGGGAAAAGTCGCCAGTGATCTTGTAACGCTTGCCGTCCCGCGATACCTCAAGATGACGCTCTGGGAAGTGGGTGGGCAATAGTTTGCTGATTAGGGCGGCGGCTTCAGTCATAAAGACTTCCAAACGCTCCAGCGGGACCCGATCCAGCGTGGCAACACGGCAGGATACGAGATAGCCACGGCCTTTCTGGGAGCCAAGTCCAACAGTAAAGTCAGGGGCAAGCTCGAAGAGGCCATCCATCTCTGGATTGCTCGTAGTTCCCCGCTTTGGACGATTAGGATGCATAGAAAAAGAGCCGACCCAGCGATCTTCCATGATTTCATCAACCTCATTGAAGAGCGCCTCAAGCCTTGCGCTAAACTCAAGCAGTTTTGGATGATCCGCCATGTGTTAGTCTGGCATGGCCAGGGCCAGCACTTCCTCAAAGCGCTCTACAGGATGGAACTCAACGCCTTTCTTCACATGCTCAGGGATGTCATCAAGGTCGCGGAGGTTCTGCTTGGGGATGATGATGTGCCGCGCCTTGTTCCGCTGGGCAGCAATGGTTTTTTCCTTGAGACCGCCGATGGGTAAGACCTGACCAGTGAGACTAAGTTCACCGGTCATAACGAGCCTATCCACGATGGTGCGATTCCGTAGCAGGGAAAGGAGCGCTGTCGCCATGGTGATACCAGCGGAAGGGCCGTCTTTGGGGGTGGCGCCCTCTGGAATGTGCAGGTGGATATGGTTCTTCTCAAACCAGCTGGACTCGACGCCGTAACACTCGGTTCCGAGCTTGCGTGCGTAGGTCATGGCAATAGAGGCTGATTCCTTCATAATGTCACCCATTTTACCGGTGAGGGTGAGGCCCTCACCGCCAGGCACAGAGGTTGCCTCAATCACAAGGGTGTCGCCGCCCATGCTTGTCCACGCGAGACCCACCGACATACCCGGCCGGTCAGCCCGCTTGATCGCGCCTTCCGGGAATATGGGCTTGCCCAGATGCTTTTCGATAAGCTTCTTGTCAATGGCGAACTTGAGTGCCTGCTCTCTGTCCGCGCCAGGAGTGGCGGCGACATCCGCTTTCTCGCTCTCTTCGACAATCTGCTTTGCCAGTTTGCGGTGTATCTTGTCGAGGTTCTTCTCAAAGGCACGCACCCCCGCTTCCCGCGCATAGCCATTGGCGATGTGGAGCAGGGATTCCCGCGTGTACTTAACCTGATTCTTCTTAAGGCCATTCTTCTCAAGGCTTTTAGGGATAAGATAACGTTTAGCGATTTCCAACTTTTCAGTATCGATATAACCAGGCAATTCGATAATCTCCATACGATCAAGGAGCGGGGAAGGAATTGTGTCGAGGGTATTGGCCGTAACAATAAAGAATATCTGGGATATGTCGAAAGGAAGGTCGAGGTAATGATCGCGGAAGCTGTTGTTCTGCTCAGGATCAAGCACCTCAAGCAGGGCGCTTGCCGGATCGCCTTGAAAGCTGGCGCCCATCTTATCGATCTCGTCGATCATGAACACCGGGCATTTGGTTTTAGCGATACGCAGTCCCTGGAGTATCTTGCCGGGCATGGCGCCGATGTAGGTGCGCCGATGCCCCTTGATCTCGGCCTCATCCCGCATACCACCTACGGAAAAGCGGAAAAACTCTTTTCCCAGGGCATGAGCAATAGACTTTCCCACCGAGGTCTTGCCCACTCCGGGCGGCCCCACAAGGCACACGATGGAACCGGCGGGCTTACCCTTGCCCATACCAGCACTTTTCCTAAGCTTGCGAACCGCGAGATACTCCATGATGCGGGTTTTCACATCTTTCAGGCCATAATGATCGTTTTCAAGTATCTGCGTGGCGATCTTGAGGTCAAACTCTTCTGGAGCCGCGTCGTTCCACGGAAGTGAGACAATGGTATCAAGATAGTTCCGTGTAACCACAAACTCGGCAGAGTTAGGGTCCATGAGGTTAAACTTTTCAAGCTCCTGGTCTACCACTTCCTTAACCTCGCCTTCAAAGTTAAAGGCGTCCAGTTTTTCCTTAAAGCGCTGGTACTCAGAACTCTTCGCGTCCGCAGCCATACCCAGCTCAGTCTTGATGGCCTTGAGTTCCTCCTTGAGGAAGTAGTCCCGCTGGGACTTCTCGATCTTCTCGTTGATCTCCTTCTGAATCCGCTTCTGTATCCGCAAGAGTTCCTGTTCTTTCTTGATGAAGACCAGTACATGCTCCATGCGTTTACGAACATTGAGGGTTTCAAGAATTTTCTGCTGTTCCGCCTTTTCGATATTCAAAATGCTGGTAATGAAGTCCGCAATCTTTCCTGGATGATCGATATTAATCATGTTGAGCCGCATCTCTTCAGAGAACAGCGGGTTATTCTCGGAGATTTGCTTCATCTCGCTGATGAGCGCCCGCGTGAGCGCCTTAACCTCGCTGGTCGCGTCTTCCTCGTCATCCAGATACTCGACCGCCGCTACGATGGGGCTGGTAAGGTGGAGCGTTTTTTTGATACAGAAACGCCGCAGGGTTGATATAAAAATGTTTACACCCCCTTCAGGCATATTAATCTTCTTAACAATCTTTGCCACAGTTCCCACCTGATAAAGGTCGGTGATAGCCGGCGTCTCAGTCTCGGTATGCATCAGCACCAGGCCGATATACCCATCAGTGACAACCGCCTCCTCGACCACCCTCACGTCAGGCGGATTGCTAATCATGATAGGCGTGAAGATACCGGGAAATATAGGACGCCCCATAAGGGCTACAAGCGGTAGTTTATTCGGCAGTATTTGATCTATAGGGATAACGTTTTGTTCTGGCATAACAGTTCCTTCTACTTTTAGTTAAAATCTTTATCTAAATATCATAACTATAAAACTGAATGTCCACTACGCTTTTTTATGGAGCAATACTCCTCATAAGTGGACACCGTCCACACCCACAGCGCTTTTTCATGGGTCTCAATCGCAGCGCGTTCATCGACAGCATAAAGATCAAGGGAAGCGGCGTCGCGCTTCCCCTTTTGATTAACGGTTGATGAGCTTGACCAGAGCATTGGCGGAGATGCCGAGGTACTCGCCGACTTTTGCGGCAGGACCTGATTCGCCAAAACGGTCGAGGGAAAGTATGTCTTCCGGTTTCGCCCAGCGTTCCCAGCCGGTTTTCACGCCAGCCTCACAGGTTACGACCCGCACGCCTGTTGGAACAATCATTTCCTGTATAGCATTGGGCTGCGCCTCAAAGAGTTCGCGGCTTATCATGGACACAACCCGTACCTGCTTATCAGTAACTTTGTTTGCGGCGTCCAGGGCGATCCCTACCTCCGATCCAGTGGCAATCACAACCATATCAGGCTTTTCAGAGGCTTTTTTCACGATGTACGCGCCAGTACGAATCGTGTGCCGCCAGTCCGGGTCTTCTTTGGCAAAAACCGTGATGTTCTGCCGCGAAAGCGCGAGAATCGTTGGCCCGTCCAGCCGCTCCATAGCCATAACCCAGGCTTCCGCAGCTTCTTCTGCGTCAGCAGGACGCAGTACACGCATACCGGGTATGACGCGGAATGACGCGATGTGTTCCACAGGCTGATGAGTGGGGCCATCTTCCCCCACAAAGATCGAGTCATGGGTAAACACATAGATAACCGGCAACTTCATAAGCGCGGAAAGCCGAAGCGCCGGACGCAGGTAGTCGGAAAAGACCATGAAGGTTGAGCAGAAGGCGCGAAGCCCGCCGTGTAAGAGTATGCCGTTTGAAATGGCGGCCATAGCGAATTCGCGGATGCCAAAGTGCAGATAACGGCCCCCGCGTTCATCGGCATTGTAAACCGGAGCATTGAAACCCACGGCGTTAGGGCCTCTGAGGTCAGCAGAACCGCCCACCAGATTCGCGTTGGCAGCGGCTAGTGCGCCAAGCGCCTTGTTCCCCGCGCTCCGTGTAGCAATGGTATCGCCCACCGTAAACAAGGGAAGCGTGGCCGGCGCAAACGTTCTTCCATAGAAGAAGTCCCATTCAGCGCGTTTGGCCGGATTTTCCTTTGACCATTGCTCAAACTCCGCGATCCATGCCTCACGGGTACTCTTCCACTCAACCTGTTTCGCCTTGAAGTAGTCCACAGCTTCCGGCGCGACGTAGAAATCACTGGGGATACCAAGTTCTGCGCGGGTCGCGGCCACTTCCTCAACCCCCAGCGGCGCTCCATGAATATCAGCAGTATTCTGCTTGTGGGGTGAGCCTTTCCCAATGATCGATTGCAGAATGATGATGCTCGGCTTCGTTGTTTCAGCCTTAGCCTCTTTCGTGAGACGGGCGATTTCCTCAAAATCGTACATGGAACCCCGAAGTACCTGCCAGCCATAAGCCTCATAACGTTTCGCCGTATCCTCAGTAAAGGAAAGCTCTGTACTGCCGTCGATCGTAATCTTGTTGGAATCGTAGAACACGATGAGCTTACCCAGCTTGAGGTGGCCGGCAAGGGAACTTGTTTCGGAGGAAACCCCTTCTTCAAGACAGCCGTCTCCCACAAAAGCGTAGGTGTAGTGGTCAACAATCTTCCGTGTGGCTGTGTTAAAACGCGCCGCAAGCATAGTTTCAGCGATAGCCATACCAGCTGATGTGGCAATGCCCTGACCAAGCGGCCCGGTGGTCATCTCAATGCCCCCGACACGTCCGTACTCCGGGTGTCCGGCAGCGCGGGAACCGGCCTGCCGGAACGTCTTCAGGTCCTCAAGGGTCAGGTCCTTATAACCAGAAAGAAAGAGCAGGGAATAGAGGAACATGGAACCATGTCCCGCCGAAAGCACGAAGCGATCCCGATCCGGCCATTCCGGGTCTGTCGGGTCATGCCTGAGCAATTCGCCATAGAGTACAGCGCCTAATTCAGCAGCTCCCATGGGCAACCCCGGATGGCCGGAGTTTGCTTTCTGAATCGCGTCAATCGAAAGCGCGCGGATAGTCAACGCAACCTTTTCCAGTGCTTTTGTATTCATCATAAAGCCTCCTAAATATAGTAGAAACAAGTATAACATTATAACAAACAAGAGTAATAAAAAAGAGAAGTTCTTAGTGCTATTCTCCTCAATGTCAGAGGGCTGACTAAGGCAATGTCAGAGTGCTGACCAAGCCAGTGTAAGGCAATGTCAGAGGCTGACTAAGGCAGTGTCAGAGGGCTGATTAAGGTAATGTCAGAAGGTTGACTAAGGTAATGTCAGAGGACTGACTAAGGCAGTGTCAGAAGGTTGACTAAGGCAGTGTCAGAGGGCTGATTAAGGTAATGTCAGAAGCTTGACTAAGGCAGCCACAAGGCGGCGTGTCAAGCTGGCTTCCGGCATGGACCCACCGGCGCATACCTTCTCAAAAGCGCCGTAAAACCATACCGGTAAGGGTAAACCCTGCGGTGGTGGACATGCTGCTTACACCCAAGCGGAATCGCTTGAGATCAAGGGGGTAAGCACGACAAGTACAACACAAACGCCCCTATGTACCCATAACCGCCCTAGTTATGCCTCCATAGTTCTGTCCTCAGCCCACTCTGTTTTGTCCCCAGCCTACTTTGTTCTGTTGACAGCCCGCTCTGTTCTGTTGATAGCCTACTTTGTTTTGTCCCTAGCCTACTTTGTTCTATCTTCAGCCTACTTTGTTCTGTTGACAGCCCGCTCTGTTCTGTTCCCAGCCTACTTTGTTCTATCTTCAGCCTATTCCGTTCTGTTCCCAGCCTACTTTGTTCTGTCTTGAGCCTACTTTGTTCTGTCCCCAGCCCGCTCTGTTCTGTCTTGAGCCTACTTTGTTCTGTCTTGAGCCTACTTTGTTCTGTTCCCAGCCTACTTTGTTCTGTTGACAGCCCGCTCTGTTCTGTTGATAGCCTACTTTGTTTTGTCCCCAGTCCACTTTGTTCTGTCTTGAGCCTACTTTGTTCTGTCCCCAGCCCGCTCTGTTCTGTCTTGAGCCTGCTCTGTTCTGTTCCCAGCCTACTTTGTTTTGTCCCTAGCCCACTTTGTTTTGTCCCTAGCCTACTTTGTTCTATCTTCAGCCTACTCCGTTCTGTCCCCAGCCCGCTCTGTTCTGTCTTGAGCCTACTTTGTTCTGTCCCCAGCCCGCTCTGTTCTGTCTTGAGCCTACTCCGTTCTGTTCCCAGCCTACTTTACAGCCTTAGTTATGTCAGCATAACTAGGCTTAGTTAGGTATTTCTGGTTTGACACCTCAGCCGAGTATGCTGCACTAGGGGAAGTGTACTGAGGAGGCAGATCAGGTTCTGGCGTCCTGTTTCACCTGGATTTTGGTTCTTGTAGCAGCCGCCCTTTCGGATAGAGAAATTATTGACAATGCGGTTCCTCGACAGCTTTTGCAAGGATGCTTACAGTGGTATAACTATTGATGGTTTTGCACAAGCTGGTGTACATGAAGACACTCGTGTTGTATATGAAGAAGTAAAGACGGGAAAAGAATAGCAAGGAATAGGACCGGCTGAAAAAATCAATGAATATTGGCAAAGCTAAAAGTAGTTATATGATTAAACATGAGGAGATTATTATATGGAATTACAATATATTGGGATTTTTATACCGTTTGTCGCGTTGTCTATTCCGCTCTTGGCAATAACTCTTTCGTATAGGCAGAAAACGCAAAAAAATAAGATTAGAGAACTTGAATTACAAAAGGAAATACTGAAATTAGAAATTGAAAAACAAAATAGTAAAGTAGCATTACTGGAAGAGGAAAGTAGAAGATACGATAAAATATTGAATGAGGAAATACTCAAAAAATAGAATGAGTACAATACACATAAAAGTATTGACAACCATAAACGAATGACAGACAATAAGCTCATGCCGATTAAGACAGCCGAAGTCAGAAAGACACCGCCTCTTTTTGAGGAAGAAATATCAAATACTCCGCTTGAATATTCGGAGGTTTATCATCAGATTATTGATGATAAACGGGTTGGACTTTTTGAACCTGCATACAGTAGAAAGAATGGACTTTTGTTTACCGGAAACAGTCTTCATTGGCTCACATTGATAGAAATCGCATCTGTTGATTTGGTATTTGCCGATCCACCTTATAATATACAAAAGGCAGCATGGGATAAATTTGATTCCCAGGAATAATATATCAGTTGGTCTCTTGACTGGATTCGGGAGGCGGCTCGTATATTAAAGCCGGCGGGAACGCTTTACATGTGCGGTTTTAGTGAAATACTGGCGGATTTGAAACATCCTGCGATGCGTTTTTTCTCTGGTTGTAAATGGTTAATATGGTATTACCGCAATAAGGCTAACTTGGGAAACGACTGGGGACGTTCGCACGAGAGCATTTTGCATTTTCGTAAGTCAAAACAATTTACCATGAATACTGATGAAATTCGCGTTCCCTACAGTAAACATACGCTCAAGTATCCGGAGCATCCGCAGGCGGAAACAAGCCAGTATGGAAAAGGAACGAAAAAGCCAAATGTATGGAAGCCGCATCCTCTTGGCGCAAAGCCGAAAGATGTTATTGAAATTCCAACAACCTGCAATGGCATGGAAGAGAAGACAAAACATCCAACGCAAAAGCCAGAGGAACTTTTACGCAAAATTATACTTGCCTCAAGTAAAGAAGGTGATATAGTGCTTGACCCTTTCTCCGGTTCAGGAACAACCCTTGTTGTGGCGGAGCAGTTGGGGAGAATATGGGTTGGTTGTGAAATGGACGAAGAGTATAACAAATGGGCAATTCACAGAATTGACAATGTTATTCACCGGTCTGTGTCTGCATGGATAGAATTTGATACATTACATGCGCAGCGCAGGGAGTCAATACGATGAAATTGTCTCAGTTGTTAGAATTGGCGCGGAATAAAACAAACTTTTTGACTATGCCGCAAAAGATAATTTTATGTATGCAATGAAACACATAAAAGAAATTAAACAAGGTGCGGAAGTGAGGAATAATCTTAACAAATTTATTTACACTTGCCAGCAATCAATAGGGGCGACACTCGACGCATTACCCGTCGGAGAAAGCAACACGGCGCGGAAAATAAACGGTGATTTGTTTGAGCGTTATATTCGCATGGTTTTGATAGAATTGGGCATCCCGGTTCGTGATGGAGTTATTCCTGTTCCTGTCGTTATGAATGGAGAGAAATTATTTTCAATGGTTTACCAGCATGATTTGATAATCGAAAAAGATAATGAAGTAAAAGCGATTGGATCGGTTAAAACATCAAGCAAGGACAGGCTTGACAAAATATTCATTGATAAGTTTCTGTATAATCGCTTAGCCAATATTGAAACGCCACATTTTGCGGTGTTTTTACATGACGTTCAGAGAAAAGGAAGGGAGCCCAAATATGGTGTTAATACTACCTTTTTGACCGGACATTTTAAGGGATATACCATAAAATTAAATCCCTTGGATGGCGTATATTATTGTGATTTACGCCCTATAATGAACACCGACCTGATTTTGAAAGAAAACATCAGAACTTTGGATTGTTTATTGGTGGACGATATATGGAAATTTTGTTAAAAGGGGCATCTCGTAAAACGTCCAAACGCCGCATAACAGGTCTGTGTATATGCTCCGCTCTCTTCGGTCGCTCCAGGGTTCCGTTCGCCTAGGTCAGTCGCTTCGCTCCTTCCCACGGCTCACTCCACCCACATTTTGCCAACCCTGGTCTTTGCTTCGCAAAGCCCTTATACGGGCGGCCAAAACGTCGTAAACAGCCGGAACGTTAGGCGAAACGAAAATCAAAAAATATTGAAAAAGCTGATTGTCGCCATCCATGGCGACAAATTTGAAAATTATTCAAAAAATAACTTGACATTTCTATGAAAAATACTATACTAAATAGTGTTCAGGATTCTTTATTTTGGAGGTTGTCATGGAAAAGATTATTCGTATTTATGGAATATTCATATTTTGGGTGGGTATATTGTTCGTATCGTGTGCTTCGCCATTGGATAAGGATGCCGAAAAAAAACAATCCACGTTAACCACACCGCAAGACTTTGACGTACTTCTTAACGGGAATCAAGCCATATTGTCTTGGAATGTTGTAAGCGGAGC
>JAISAE010000088.1 GCA_031266875.1 Treponema sp. | reverse complement strand
TTTGGCCTGCATATCCAGCTTTGTGTAAGACGCTGTGTGGCGCTTTTCGTACAGCGCCTTGTACGCGCCGTACTCCGTCTCAAGCCCCGTAACCTGATCTACGACCAGGCCCCATGCCGCGGCGTTCTGTTTGGCAACGGCGATAAGATTCCCGCACCACTCAACAAACTCCCCTTCTTTTGTAGGAAAGTAACCCATATAAACCTCCTAAATGTGGATATATTGAAACGCCGTGTTCCAAGAACCGGCGGTTTCGCCTGTATAACGATAAGAACAGCGATGAAGAGTGATATTCTATCCTGTCGCATAGCGCCGCTATCTGAGCGCATAGCGAGACTATTCGACAGGATAGTGAGACTATCCGACAGGATAGCGACACTATTCGAGTGAATAGCGAGACTATCCGAGCGAATAGCGCCGCTATCCGAGTGAATAGCGGCACTATCCGAGAAGATAGCGGCACTATCCGAGCGAATAGCGCCGCTATCCGAGTGAATAGCGTGCTTATCCGACTGAATAGCGAGACTATCCAAGAGAGTGGCGGACATGGCCTGAAGAATGGTGCCGTAAGTAGTGGGCGAAGAGTGAAGGCTGACAGGATAGCGGACCTGGCCTGAAGAGCGATGTCCGCAAGCAGGAGAGAAGCGAAGGCCGAGTGGATGGTGGCTATGGCCTGAAAAGCGAGGGTTGTAAACGGCGTTATAAGCGATGGAAGAAGAGCAAAGGCCGGGTAAATAAGGGAAACTCCGCAGACGCGGAAGGAAACTATATCCTAGTATTCCTATCGGGGGGGGGGGGGGGAGGGGGTCGTTAGGAAAAAAGCAATTAGCTTCAAATTTGCGCGACTATGCAACCGATCAGCCATACTAAACAGCAAATTTACGCGACTATGTAGCCGATCAGCCACACTGAACAGAGAAAAACTTGCTGATAACAGGGAATTATGAACATTTGTGGAGAATTCGATACACCGGAGACACCCAGTGGCTGTACTTGCGGCGGATAATGCGCGATTTGTTGTGTTGGCTCTCATACTTCTCTCTTCTCCTTTCTCTATTGCATATCTTCTATAGTATGATAGCACGCTTTTAGCAGGATTTCAAGGTAATAGAATCTTTGTGTAAAGGTGTCTGGCGCCATGTCTCTGACTAACAGCGCCGCAGGCGGGTTGCGCCTCTGGATGCGGCGCTTTCGATGGGTAGTGAAACTTGTTAAGAGTACCTATACTCAAACCATGATAGAGATTCAGGAACTTACCAAAAAATATGGCAAGACCCTTGCCAATGACCACGTTTCCCTGCGCGTGAAGGCAGGAGAGATCGCTATCCTACTGGGGCCTAACGGGGCGGGCAAGTCAACACTGATTAAGTCAATCTGCGGCTTACTGCGGTTTCAGGGGCGGATCACCATCAATGGCTTTGATAACCATGTGCTGGAGGCGAAGCGGACCTTGGGGTATGTGCCGGAGATTCCAGCCTTGTATCCGATGCTGACCATACGGGAACACCTTGAGTTCATCGCCCGCGCCTACCGGCTGGACGGCTGGGAAAAAACAGCGGACGCTCTGCTTGAGCGTTTTGAGCTGGGCGATAAGCAGAAAAAGCTGGGCAAGGAGCTTTCCAAAGGTATGCAACAGAAGGTAAGCCTCTGTTGCGCCTTGCTGCCGGACCCAAAGGCGTTCATTCTCGACGAGCCGCTGGTGGGACTCGACCCTCACGCGATTCGGGAACTCAAGGCACTGATTCCTGAGCTGAAAAACAAAGGCGCGGCGGTGATGGTGAGTACCCACATGATCGAAAGCGTGGCGGATGACTGGGATACCACGCATATTATGATGGGCGGTCGCCTGGTCCACAGTTGCGAGCGTCTGACACTCGGCGAAACCAACAGCGAATCGCTGGAAGACCTTTATTTTGCCATCACCGAAGGTATGGGCGTGTCGTCGTCTGACACCGCCAGCGCCAAAGGAACACCACCAGCGGGTATAGGCGCAACGCCTGACACCGCCAGCGGGTATAGGCGCAGCGTCTGACACCGCCAGCGATAAGGAGGCATAGCATGGGGTGCATTGTCTATCTGGTGGGGAAGCGCATCAAGAACACCCTCGTTGAATTTGTCCACGCGCCAGCTAAACTCATCATGCTCATCATAAGCGTGGCGGCAATCATTGGCTTCATCATACTTGGCGCTTCCACCAGAGCCGGCGTCAGTGCTGATGGCGGCTTTGTCGATATAAGCTACTTCCAAGGTATTTTCTTCGCCTATATCACGCTGTTTGTAATCATCGCCGTACAAAAAGGGCTGAACACCGGCGACGCCATCTTTGACATGAGCGACGTGAACCTGCTTTTCACCGCGCCAGTCAGCCCGAAAAAAGCGCTTATCTACGGTGCGGCGTTCAATATGAGTAAAATCGCGCTTATGGCGAGCTTTTGTATCCTTTTCCAATCCGGTTCATTATCCTATTTCGGCATTGGTTTTGGCGGTTTGTTACTCACGCTGTTTTTCTGCTTCCTGGGAATGATCCTTTCTTTTACGCTTTCCCAAGTGATTTACAGCTTTAGTAATGGCAATGAAAAACGCAAGCTCGTAACAAAAATCATCATGGGGGCGCTGTTTGTGCCGCTGGCGGTTCAGGCGCTGATGCTATGGCAGGAAGGATTTGCTGTCACGGAACTGCTGAAACGCTTGTGCGACTCGCCGCTTATGAGCGCGATTCCCATCGCGGGCTGGGGCGCTGCCTCGTGCGTGGGTTTTCTGTCGGGCAACATGGTGAGCGGCGTTTGTTTTCTTGGGCTGATGGTATTGGCGCTCACGGGCTTCATGCTTTTTCTCGCGTTCAGCAAAGTTGACTTTTACGAAGACGTGCTTTGCGCGACTGAGACGGCGTTTGAAAAGCGGCGCAACGCGCTTGAGGGCAATATCGGCGAGGCAATGGAAAGCAGCAAAAAGATAAGGGTAAAAAAGACCGGTCTTGCTGGCGCAGGCGCCGCGGCGTTTTTTCACCGGCACCTGCGCGAAGCCTCTCGCCGCAGTATACTAGGGCTGTTAAGCTATATCTCGCTCTTCTTAATCGGCGGTTCAGCGTTATACGCGCTGTTGCTCGGCCCCGCGCTTGGCGGTGACCCATATAGTGTCCTTATCACCATGTTTTCAACATTGTTATCAGTACAAGTTTTTACCATTCTATACGGCGAAGGCTTGAAAGAACTGTATACGCCATATATTTATCTCACGCCGGAGCGTTCCGTAAGCAAAATCTTGTGGAGTAACATGGCGGCGTTTCTGCGCTCCCTGATCGAAGGTGCGCTTATATTTGCTGCTGCCGGCGCGATTCTGCGGACAAGCGTTCCTATAACCTGTGCCACGGCGCTTGGCTATGCCCTATTCTCGCTGAAACTGATCGCGCTTAACTACCTTTCGCTCCGCTGGACCAGCGTTAACATTGGCGCGGGTATTCTTCTCCTGCTCTTCGCGCTCATAGCAATCCTGAGTTCAGCCCCGGGCGCAATCATCGGGATAGCCGCGGGCATAACAATCGGCGACACGTTTGGCAATTTCATCGGCCTGCTGATCTTCTGCGCTTGGGAAGCGATAGTCGCCATTGTTTGTTTCGCCCTTTCCGCCGGCATCCTCGATAACTGCGATATGCCGGTGGTGAAGAGCTGGAAGGGCTAACAGTAAGTTCAGATGAACCAGAGCGGTGTGCTGGCTGGTGTCAGCCGTTCCCGCGCTGGCTGCGGACGCCCACCGTCTGGAAGAAACCACGCAGCATACAGGCGGCAGCAAGTTCCTGAAAGCCTCTCGCACCGCCTTGTTCAAGGTGTCCGCGCCACTCGGTGCGGAGTGATTACACCGCCTTGTTCAAGGTGTCCGCGCCGCTCGGTGCAGGGTGTTTACACCGCCTTGAACAAGGTGTCCGCGCCGCTCGGTGCGGAGTGTTTACACCGCCTTGTGAAAGGTGATTGAGCAGTGCTGGTGAAGGTGTTTCACTCGTACTGGTGTGAGTGTTTAAGCCGTCTTGTGCGGGGGTGCTTTCACCGCTCGGTGAAAGGTGTCTGTACCGACGGGGATCGAGGTAAACACCGATGCTCTGGGTGTGGGCCTTGTCTGCTGGCGGGGGAAGGCGCTATCCTGAATGTGAGTGTTCCACTCGTACTGGTGTGAGTGTTTAAGCCGCCTTGTGCGGGGGTGCTTTCACCGCTCGGTGAAAGGTGTCTGTACCGATGGGGATCGAGGTAAACACCGACGCTCTGGGTGTGGGCCTTGTCTGCTGGCGGGGGAAGGCGCTATCCTGAATCAGGAGGAACTTTGGTCAGTAATCCCATGCCTAAGCGCAGGGGCTTACTGCGGTTTTTGATAAAGATGAAAAAAATACTTATGGTTGCTTTGTGCGTGTCTCTGGGGCTGTTGGGGTATGCTCAGGACTTCGGTGGATTCGGGGATTTTGGCGGCGGGTTCGGGAGCTTTGGTGACGCGGCTTCAGATGAGGCTATGATTCGCGGGGATATGGCGATGATGCAGATGGATGGACTGGTTCCCATGCGTTTTGCCAACGCGCTGGACGGCAAGCCGATCCCCGGCGCAACAGTGGCAATACCTGGAATCGGCACATTCACCACTAACGCTAAGGGAATCATCACGTTTCCCCAGCGTGCCGACGGAGCTTTTACCATGACGGTGAGTAAGAGCGGATTCATCACTACACCCATTGAGTTCAAGATTCAGACTGGCATAGTTATATTCAACTGGTTTTCGATTTCGCCAGAGATGCCGAACAAGGATTACCGCATTGTGCTTGACTGGGGCGAACGTCCGTCTGACCTAGACCTGCACTTTGAGAAGCGCGGCGGCTATCATATTTCCTACCATAACATGCGGAGCCACAGCGACGGGAATGTACAGCTTGATCGTGATGACACGAGCGGCTATGGGCCTGAGACGATTACGATTGAGCGAACCGATACGCGAAGCGTCTATACCCTCTATGTGATTGATTATACCAACCAGCGATCCCGCAATTCGAGCGCGCTTTCCCAGTCCGGCGCGGTGATCCGTGTTTACAGCAGAAACCGGCTACTGCATACCTTTCAGGTTCCGGCAGGACAGGGTAACCGTTGGGAAGTATTTCGGATTGAGGGGGGAAATATCACGCCAATAAGCACACTGGCAGCTGAAAAGCCCCGCAGCTCCGCATTGCAACGCCTTATTTCTCTGCAAAACAATCAATTTGATTAGGCAAAAGATATAGGCGGTTTTACCGCATGCTGCCGGGCTATTTGGGAGTTCCAGACCGCCGAATTGGTACTCCCAAACGGCGGTCTGATGTATCGGCGCGGCTGTTTGTCTCAAATTAGAGAAGATTATGAAACGGTTTTACCAACACTGCCGTAAAACCCCCTGACATGGGAAGGCGGCACAACAGCAAAGAGCAGTATTGACAGAGCGGTAAAGGTAGAATAGAATAACTCTTGTACCCGTGTAGCGCGGGGAATCAACGTCTGTGGACAGGGGAGCGCCGGTTCTTGGCGATACCAAGAGCGAGCCTCTTGTGGAAAGACCGGTAACGGAAAGAAGCAGAAGCCTTGTAGAGCAAACTGAGCTATCAGTCCAAGCTACAAGCCCCTGGTTTTAGGCAGGAAGTTGCTGACACAGACTGTTTTATAGGTGAGGCGTATGAAAGGTATTGAATATCGGGGACTGACCCGTGTCGAGGGACCGGTAGTGATTACAGCGAGAAGCAAGAAGGTGGGGTTCAACGAGGTAGTCGCGGTGTATGACCGCGAAGAAGGCCGGCGGCTGGGGCGCGTGGTTGATATGAGCGAGGACTGGACCGCAATTCAGATATTTGGTAGTAACACAGGGCTTTCGGCAGACGAGGCGCGGGTCGAGTTTCTGGGGAAACCTATGGAACTCCGCGTGGGAATGGGGCTGTTGGGACGCATTTTCAACGGCTTGGGAGAGCCTATTGATGGGTATGGGGACATCTTCTCCTCAACCTGTCTTGATGTGAATGGCCTGCCAATCAATCCTTACGCCCGTACCTATCCGCGAGACTTTATTCAAACCGGTGTTTCAGCCATAGATGGTATGAATACCCTGATTCGGGGACAGAAGCTGCCGATCTTCTCTGGGAATGGCCTGCCGCATAACCGGCTTGCCGCACAAATCGTGCGGCAGGCTAAGATTCTTAACGCTAACGAGCCGTTTGTCGTGGTGTTCTGCGCCATGGGGGTTAAGTATGACGTGGCGCGTTTCTTCCTTGACGACTTTGAGCGGTCTGGTGTACTGGCAAACGTCGTTGTATTCCTATCGCTGGCGGACGCGCCGTCGCTGGAACGCTTGGTCGCGCCGAAATGCGCCCTGACCGCAGCGGAATACCTCGCTTACCAGAAAAACATGCACGTACTGGTCGTTATGACCGACATGACCAACTACTGCGAGGCGTTGCGTGAGGTATCTTCAATTAGGGGTGAGGTGCCGAGCCGTAAGGGGTATCCGGGGTATCTCTACTCTGACCTTGCGTCGCTCTATGAACGTGCCGGAAAGATTAGCGGGTCGAGTGGGTCTATTACGCAGATTCCGATTCTTACCATGCCGAATGATGATATAAGCCATCCGATTCCTGACCTGTCGGGGTATATCACCGAGGGGCAGATCGTGCTTGACCGCGAGTTGGCTCAGCGCGGTGTGTATCCACCGGTGGCTGGCCTGCCGAGTCTGTCGCGCCTGATGAAGGACGGGATCGGGCCAGGCATGACGCGGGATGATCACAAGGATGTGTCCAGCCAGCTCTTCGCGGCCTACTCAAAGGTTAAGCAGGTACGTAACCTTGCGTCGATTATCGGGGAGGAGGAGCTTTCCGAGTCGGATAAGCAGTATCTGCGCTTTGGCGAGAAGTTTGAGCAGAAGTTTCTATCCCAGGAGGACTTTGAGAATCGTGACATTGAGCGTACTCTGAACATTGGCTGGGAAATACTCACCGAGATACCACGCGATGAACTCCTACGTATCAAGCAAGAACTCATCGAAAAGTACCTTGACCCGATTCTGGCGTCCAAGGAGAAGCCGGACAATATGAACAATACAGCCAACGACAGCCTGCGGATGGCGGGTTAGGTATGGCGCGGGAAAGCATTGCTCCTACCAAGAGCAATCTAATCAGGACCAAGGAGCGGCTTGCTACTGCTGAGGAAGGTTATGACCTACTTGAGCAGAAGCGGGAAATTCTTGTGATGGAGCTTATGCAGAAGGTAGAGAAGGTGAAGTTGCTGGAAGGAGATATAGACGCACAGATTGCCATCGCGTATCCGGCGCTTAGGCGTATGCTCATTGTGGTGGGACGGGAACGGTCTGACCGGCTCTCCCGTAACATCAAATACCGGTTCGAGATACATGAGAAAAGGGTGATCGCTGCGGGCATGAACCTCTCCAGTCTTGAAATCACCATGCCTGATGCGGAATTGAAGTATTCCATTGCAAATTCATTTGCAGAATGTGATGAAACGGTATTGGAATTCTTTAAGTTGCTAAAAATCATAACTGAATTGGCGGCGGTGCGGACGATTACCTGGCGTTTGGCGAGAGAGGTTCGTAAAACCCAGCGGCGGGTGAACGCACTTGAAAAAATGGTAATCCCGACCGCTAAAGAAACAAAAGTTTATATCGAATCGGCGCTGGAAGAGCGGGACAGGGACGCCTTCTTTACCAGTAAGCTCCTGAAAAGGAAAGCCGGCAAGGAGTGAAGCTATGATCAAACCATTGTTTTCTAACATTGTTGTCGCAGTTACTGGTTCCGACGCTTCTGTACTGGCGGCGAAGTATGCCATTGTCATGGCTAAAACGTACCGTTGTCGTCTTACCGCTGTGTATGTTGTTGATATCGCCACGATCCGGCAACTTACCCTAAGCAAAATCTTCATCCAGGACGAGGGTAATGAGTATGCCAACAGCCTCAAGGCTAATGGTGAGCGATATCTCGTCTTTGCCGAAGAGTTGGCGCGTACTAAGGGTGTCAAGATCGAACGGGAAATACGCAGTGGCGCAGTGTATACGGAAATTCTGACACTGGCGGACGAAAAAAAAGCTGATCTCATCATCTTGGGCGGATGGGAGAAAGACCGGAGCGCCCGGGACATCATTTCTCACTCCCATCGGGAGATTATGAATAACGCCAAGTGTTCGGTATTGGTGGTCAAAGAACCAAACATTGATCAAATTTTTAGGCACGCCTGAACAGAGAAGAGGCATGGAATGAGAATAGCGATTGTGAGTGCTACAGCGCGGAAAACAGGGATTCCCGATTATGTAAAAGCCTTGCAAAAAGGCATGGAAGCTATGGGGCATCGCGTTGACGTGATTGATGCATGGACTGAGGACGGGTTTCGTCTGCCGGGCTATGAATACATTGTGGTATGCGCCGAGTCCATATCCCTGTTCGGTGGAAAGATGCCGGAGGCTTTGCCGAAGATACTTGCCACAGGGAGCGGGCTCTCAGGCAAGAAGAGCGCGGCCTTTCTCAAGAAAACCGGCCCCTTCACCGGCAGGGCCTTTTCTAACCTGATGAAGACCATGGAAAAAGAAGGCATGATGGTCAACTGGAGCGATATCATTCTCTCGGCAACCCAGTCTGAGGCGCTGGGTAAGCGTATCGGGGCCTAACGCGCCGGCATTGTGGAAAACTATTACCGGCTTCTCGGCATCAACGAGACTTCCTCCCTGCGTGAGATAAAAAAAGCCTTTCGTGAGCGGGCAAAGCAGTTGCATCCCGACATTGCCGGTAACGCCGCCACAGGCGAAATGCGGCGGCTACTCATCGCTTATGAAGTGCTCTCCAATCCAGACCGGCGCCACGAATACGACCGCGCCTTTAACCGTATCTTTAAGAAGGGGGATTTCGATTACCGGGCTTTCTTGCAGGAACACGATGATCCGGCAAGTCAGGCTAAACTCGTGATCTTCGACCTTATGCACCTTGAGGAGGAACGCGCCCTGGAGATATGGCGGAGACAGGGCGGTCTGGGTTTCCCTCTGCAAAAGTATCTGGATCAGGAAGACTGGATGGACTGTACTTTTCTGCTGGCTGAGGAACTGGAAAAACGACAGTGTTACTACGAGGCGTTCATGCTTCTAGTGGACATTGTACGGGAGGAGCGCCGCCGGCCATACTTCCGGCACTTCATTATTGAGGTGGAGGCGGTTTTGAAGGAGCTGGTTCGTCTGCGGCTCAAATCATCGCTGGACGAGAAAACGTATATCCTCTGTATGGAAAGCCTGCTTGACCTGGGATTTTCCTCGCATGACGAGGCCCGCTGGCTCCGTTCCATGGCGGAAAGCCTTGTTAAGTTGGGTGAACTCAAGTCAGCCCAGGGCATATTTCAGGAAGCCCTGCGGCGCGATCCCCGTCTCCCCAATACAGCGCGACTCCGGCGCAAGCTGCAAGTCTGAGATACGGAAAACAAGGTATAAGGGCATATCATGATTCGTTTAAAAAACGCAAAACAAATTGAAGGTATCCGCTTATCGTGTCGTATGTTGAGCGCCATGTACCGGGAACTGATTCCTCTGGTGAAGCCGGGTGTTGAAACCCTTGAAATCGACCGCTGGACGCAGAACTGGATCAAGAAGGCAGGTGGCAAACCCGTGTTTCTGGGCTACGGCCACAAGAAAAACCCCTTCCCAGCCGCTATCTGCATCTCCATCAACAACGAGGTGATTCACGGCATCCCGTCCAAGCGCCGTATTCGGGAAGGCGACCTCGTTTCGCTGGACTGCGGTATTGATCTGGACGGGTATATCAGCGATCAGGCTATCAGCATCGAGGCGGGCAAGGTGAGCAGCGCAGTTCACCAGCTCAATGTGGTTACGCGAGAGTGTCTGTACAAAGGCATTGAGGCAGTGAAGGCTGGCGATCGGCTTCTCCAAATTGCGCGGGCTGTGGAGGGACACGCGCTGGCCCACGGTTACGGAGTAGTGCGTGAATACTGCGGCCACGGGGTTGGCCTGAGTCTTCATGAGGACCCGCAGGTCTCCAACTACCCGCACGGGCCAAACCCCCGCATGAACAACGGCCTCGTGATCGCCATCGAACCCATGATCAACATGGGCAAGGCCAACATAAGGTTACTGGACGACGACTGGACAGTTGTTACCGCCGACGAGCAGGTTTCCGCGCACTGGGAACACACTGTGGCGATCTTTGACGGACAGACAGAGATACTCACCGAAAGGCTTGACCCGTGATAAAAATTGGTTCCCAAAAACAGAATTCTGCGTATACACCTGTAACTATTCGGAAAAATTTTTATTATTATAGGTATAGCTTAGTTAAAAAGCGCAAAAATCTGAATAAATCGCGGTTCAAAACAGGTTGTGTAACAAATTTGACTAGCTACTGAAACACTTCATCATTAAGTGTTTCAATTTTTCTCATAAGAAGGAGCGTATGCTATGAATCTTTTAAAGAAATTGTCCTCGAAGAGCTTTTTATTCTTCAACTTAGTGCTGGTGGGAGCGATTTTCGGTTTCGCGCTCGCCTGTTTTTCGTTTTTCGGCCCAATGGCAAAGCTGGGAAAGGTCGTTCAGGCGGAGCAGAATCAGGTGATGATTCCTGAAAGCGCTCTGGCCGTGGCGGAAAGCCTCCAGACCACGATCCAAACCGTATCCTCAAAGGTAGTTCCCTCAGTGGTCGAGATTGACACGGTATCTGTGGTTCAGCGGCAGAGCCAGAACTACAACGGCATCCCGTGGGAGTTCTTCTTTGGCCCGCAGGATAACCAGGGACAGAACGAGTATCGCTCGCAAGGGCTGGGTTCCGGCATCATAGTCCGTAAGGATCGGGACACCTACTATGTATTAACCAACTACCATGTGGTGGAAGACGTTACCGAGATTACTGTAAAGACCAATGACGGTAAGGAATCTTCGGCAACGCTGGTCGGCACGGATGAACGCAAAGACCTGGCCATGGTTTCCTTCAAGAGCAGCGACAGTTATCCGCTGGCGGTACTGGGCAACTCAGACGCGGTGAAGGTTGGAGACTGGGCTATCGCGGTGGGCAACCCGCTCAGTTTCATGTCCTCAGTTACGATGGGTATTATCAGTGCGGTGGGGCGCACCGATGGGCCGACAAACAACATCAATGACTTTATCCAGACCGACGCTTCCATCAATCAGGGGAATTCAGGTGGTCCGCTCGTGAATATCAGGGGCGAAGTCATCGGGATCAATACATGGATCGCCAGTAATAGTAACAACAGCGGGTCTATTGGCATTGGGTTCGCCATTCCTATCAATAACACCAAGCGCTCCATAGACGAATTCATCAATACCGGCACGATCAGTTACGGCTGGCTGGGGGTTTCTCTCACTGAGCCTGACCGCGACATAACTCAGGCGCTGAAGCTCGACGGCAAGCGCGGCGGACTGGCGGCAGAGGTCTTCATCGGCTCGCCCGCTGACAAGAGCGGCATCAAACCCGGAGACTTTATTACCCATGTGAATGGTAAAGAAGCGCGTGGCTCAAGTCAGGTAAGCTTACTCGTTGGCGATCTTAAGCCCGGGGAGCAGGCAACCTTCACGATTATACGCGACGGAGTGTCCCAAGACTTCACAGTGCGTATTGAGGAGCGAACCGACGCTGCGGCTGCCGACAGCAAGAACCTCTGGCCGGGCGTGTATGCAGTTCCGCTCACCGAAGCCCGTCGTAGCAGTCTTAAACTTGACCAGAACGACCAGGGCGTTTATGTGTACCAGGTATATGTCGAATCTCCGGCAGCCGTCATCGGTCTGCTACGCGGCGACCTGATCACCGGCGTCAATGGCCAGCCCGTTAAAGACCTCGCCTCGTTCTATCAAGTTCTTCGGGACAAAACCGACAAGGAACTCTGGTTTGACATCATCCGCAACTCTTCGACTATGGAAACAATGAGGTTCAAACGTTAAGCGTTGATGCCTTCCACGCGGAGACGCAGAGAGGAAGAACAAATTCCTCTCCGCAGCTCCGCGTGGAAAATTTTGAATTGTTCAAAGAGTAGCGAAGTATCACACAGCCACCATTCGTATTACCTTAACAACAAACGTGTTCTAATTGTTCCTGTATGCTTAGGGGAAGACGTACGGTTTTGAGCCGCGACTTTTCGCCGGCGTGCAGGCTCACATCTTTTTTGGGACAGCCGAGCGTTTTTGCCAGAAACGCGCATAGTTCAGCATTGGCCTTGCCATCTTCCGGCGCCGCCGCGACTTTGACGCGGAGCCGGCCATCCTTCACGCCGAGTATCTGGGAACGCGACGCTCCGGGCAGCGCCTTAATGTTGAGATATACAAGATTACCAGAAACATGAATACAATCTGCCATATCTGTATTATTGAACATTTACGAAGCGTTGCCAATGTAACTATTGCTGAATCAAGCAATGATGTCTGGCACTAGCTTGAACCCCGCTGGAGGTGTTAGAGGTGTCAGGTGGGGAAGCTGTGGTTATGGGCGAGGACAGTAAGCTGAGGGGCAAAGGAACATCCTAGAATTAGCTCTCATTCCTTACTGGAATTGACCTCAATTCCTTCCTAGAATTAGCTCTCATTCCTTACTGGAATTGACCTCAATTCCTTCCTAGAATTAGCTCTCATTCCTTCCTAGAATTGACTCTCATTCCTTACTGGAATTGACTCTCATTCCTTACTGGAATTGACCTCAATTCCTTCCTAGAATTAGCTCTCATTCCTTCCTAGAATTGACTCTCATTCCTTACTGGAATTGACCTCAATTCCTTACGGTTGAACCTGTGCGATAGGTGTCAGAGGTGTCTAAATTTATCCCAGCTATAAGGGCTGGATGGCGACTGTCCTAGAACAGCGCGGCAGTCAGGGCTGATCCACGAGCGTCTTGTTCCGGTATATAAGGTCAGGCCGTAGAGTGTAGCCGAGGCGTTCCCAGAAAGCGTTACCTACTGTGTTTGTGGTATATGCCACAAGCGCGACTTTGTTGATGCCTATGTCCCGCAAACTTTGCTCCACCGCCGCGACTAAGGCGGCGCCGATACCGTGGTTCCGGTGTTCCGCGTGTACGGCAGTGTGATAGATGTAGGCGCGGCGGCCATCGTTGCCGCAGAGGATAGCGCCTATGATAGCAAGCGCGGATTCCGCGACAAAGCAGGTGCGCGGATTCCGTTCCAGAAACGCGCAAATGCCTGCTTTTGAGTCATCAAGGCTCCGTAAGCCCATACCCGCTGTGGTACGCCAAAGCCCGGAAACCGCTTCATAGTCCGCAATCGTCATCAACCTAATCATGGCATAATAATAGAACAAACTTGTGTTATGTGCAACGCGCATACTTTACGTTATGCTATTCACGGAGGTTAGAATGATTTGTAACATAAAGGAATATGATTGTTGGTTTCAACGCCGCGCCGAAGTACCGTGCGCACGGCTTCTGGGCAGCGTTGGTCTGCTGGAACAGAGTTTGATTCTGGAAAACGCGGCGGCGGAACTGAGTGCGCTTTTGACAAAAAACTTCGCGGTCTTAAGCGCGGCGGCTGAAGGCAAAGATGCCGGCACGCTGATCGGGACAATTCCCGTGCTGAACGAGCGGCTTGGGCTTGAACTGCCGTGTACAAAGACTGAGGGCTTTGTGATTAGGATCTCTGACACCCGTATCATTATCGCGGGACAGGATGAAACCGGCGCACTCTATGGAGTATACCGTTTCCTCGCTTTGCTGGCGCTGGGCAAGATCAGTGTGGGAACCGAGATTATTGACGCGCCCGCGACGCCGTTCCGTTCACTCACGCACTGGGACTCCATCAGCGGCGATGTGATTCGTGGTTACGCGGGCAGGTCGCTGTTCTATAAGAATGGCCGTGTTGATTATGACGAACAGCGCGTTATTGATTATGCGCGGCTGCTTGCTTCAATTGGTATCAACCGGCTTGCCATTGGCGGGATTTTTGGGCCTGGCCCCGGAGAACTCCTCATCACAGAGGCCATGCTGCCTGATGTGGCGCGGCTTGCCGCCTTGTTCCGGCCATTTGGCGTGAAACTGCTGCTTAACGCCAAGTTCAGCGCGCCCTATACCTTGGGTAAGCTGCCTACCGCCGATCCGCTTGACGCGAGTGTTATTGACTGGTGGAAAGAACGCGCTGACCTGATTTACCGCTACATCCCTGACCTAGCCGGTTTTGTGGTGAAGGCTGATTCTGAGATGGAGCCTGGGCCTTTTGACTATGGCCGTAATCACGCGGAAGGCGCTAACGCCGTGGCCGCTGCGCTGGCTCCCCACGGCGGAGAACTGGTATGGCGCTGTTTTGTGTATAACTGCGTTCAAGACTGGCGGGATCAGTCTATTGATAGGGCGCGGGCAGCCTACGATATGTTCAAACCGCTTGATGGCGAGTTTGCTGATAATGTTCTGCTTCAGGTAAAGTTCGGCCCCTATGACTTCCAAGTGCTGGAACCAGTCAGCCCGCTCTTCGGCGCTTTGAGCAAAACCCGCTATACGCTGGAACTCCAGGTAACGCAGGAGTACACCGGCCAGCAGATCGATCTTTGTTATCTTCCTTATAAATGGGAGCAGATACTTGACTTTGATACACACCATGACCCGCGTTCTACACGTTCCACTATGTTTCCTGAAGTCAATATGCCCATCCTTACGGTTACTACCAGCTACGCGGGCGTGGGGCCGGAAACGGTTGAGAATGCGGTTACTAAACTTCTTGAATCGCAGCTGGTAAACCTGAGTGGACTTTCAAGCATTAGTTCCGTGTCCTCCCAAGAAAGCAGTACGATTACCCTTACATTTGATTATGGCTCTGATCTTGACGCCAAGGCGAATGACGTACGGGACCGGATTGACCTCGTGAGGAACCGGCTTCCCAATGACGCGGGCAGCCCCTTAATCAGGCAGTACAATCCCAACTCAACGCCCACGCTCCGTGTCGCGGTACAAGGCGGCTCCACGCTTCGGGAACTTTTGATTGCTGGCACGATTGCCGGCGTTAGCGCGATTCCTAATGTTGGCCTTGACCATAACTGGACCGGCCACCCATTGGTGCAGGCAAACCTGTACGGTTATGGCCGTCTCTGCTGGGACCCACGTCTTAGCGCGGAGCTAATCGCCCGCGAATGGAGCGCACTCACCTTTGTGGATGCGGGCGTCGCGGATACGGTGTCTGAGCTTCTGCTCCGTTCCTACCCGGCCTATGAAAAGTACAACGCGCCTTTTGGTGTTTGTTTCATGGTAACACCGGCTGGGCATTACGGCCCAAACATTGAGGGCTACGAGTTTTCTCCCTGGGGAACCTACCACCGCGCCGGCCGCTTTGCCATTGGCATTGATCGTACCAGCTCAGGAACAGGCTATGTTACGCAATACGCGCCGGAAAATGCCGCGTTCTTTGGCGATCCAGCGACCTGCCCCGAACAGCTCATCCTGTTTTTCCACCGGCTTCGCTATGACTATGTTATGAAAAACAACAAGACCCTGCTCCAGAACATCTACAATACTCACTTCGAGGGTTATGACGAGGTTAAACAAATGCTTGAAATGTGGAAGGGACTCAAAGACCGGCTTGATGAGCATACCTACTCGCCGGTGCTTGCCCGCTTTGAACGCCAGCTTGCTAATGCCCGCGAGTGGCGTGACCAGATCAACACCTATTTCTGGCGCAAGACCGGCATTGCTGACGCCCAAGGCCGGAACATTTACGAATAACGCTCAAGCTGCGCAGGCTGGCCGCAAAAGGCGCGAGTGAACACGAATAGCCGCGACATCTGTCAAAACTATCGCGTTCATTCGTATCATTCGCGGATTTCCTGCGTAACATGAGTAACTAAGCAAAGTTAAAAAATAAAGAACTCCGTGAGTTCTTGAGTAAAACTCACGGAGTTTGTACCAAAAACTCACGTGGTTTATACTAAAAACTCACTGAGTTTTTGGTATATGTCTTGCGCCGCATGGCATGATGTCTGGCACTGCTTGGCATATAGGTATGGGATTCCTGACCGATAATAAGGGCATGGCTGAAGAACGGGAACTGAAGGTATCTTTCTTATCCAAGAACAAAATCATCTGCCCCTTGTGTTCGACAATTTTTCACCGGGAAGAATTGTTATCGGGAAGTGGACGGCTAATCGCCGGAAACATTACTGACGAACTGCACCGGCTTTACGAACCGTCAATGAAGTATGGCGATGTATATCCGTTGGTATATCAGGCCACAGTGTGTCCAGAATGTTGGTATGCCGCGATGGACAAGGACTTCGTGGAACTTAAAGATAGGCAGAATAAGGGAGTCGCGGATGCAGCAAAACGGGTGGCGGATACTAAACTCATCTTCCCTGATGTTGATTTCCACAACGGGCGAGACCTCAAGTCCGGGGCGGCGTCTCAATACTTGGTAACCCGTTGTTACGATTACTTTCCTAAGGAATATTCGCCCACCATCAAACAGGGGATCGCGGCCTTGCGTACTAGCTGGTTACTTGACGAACTTCACAATAAGTTTCCGGGTGAGCATTACGACTGGCTATCAGGGCTATTCAAACGTAAGGCGCAGTTTTTCTACACCGAGGCCCTGGAACGGGAGCAGAACCAGAGCGAGTTGCTTTCAGGACTCAAAAGCTGCGGCCCGGATACGGACAAAAACTATGCTTATGAAGGAATCATCTACCTCACGGGCTTGCTTACTTATAAGTATGGCTCCAAGAATAATAGTGAATTGCGCGAGAATCAGTTATCAAGCATAAAGATAAACATCGCCAGGATATTTGGTCTGGGTAAAGCGTCAAAAAACAAACCAAGCCCGCTGCTGGAACATGCCAAAGGCCTCTACGCCAACATCAATAAAGAACTCCATGAGTCGGACTGAGAGGAATATCAGGTTACTGGTGGCTTATGATGGGACAGACTTTTCCGGCTGGCAGAGGCAAGACGGCAGCACGAGACGAACTGTACAGGGCGCGCTTGAGGCAACGCTGGCAAAGCTGCATAAGAGCCCGGTGAGCCTGAGCGCGGCGGGCAGAACCGATGCGGGCGTACACGCGGCGGGGCAAGTGGCCAACTTTTATACTGATATTAAAAACATGGCGGCTGAACGCTTTGTGCCGGCGCTTAACAGTCTCTTGCCCCAGGACATTCGGGTGCTTTCCGCTCAGGAGGCCAGTCCTGAGTTTCACGCCCGCTTTGACGCCCAAAGCCGTACCTATCGTTATTATGTTATCGCGGGACGTCATGCGCTTCCCCATGAACTGCGTTACGCGCTCCAGCTCTGGCGGCGTCCTTGCATTGAGCGTCTGAACAGTTATGCCCGCTGTCTGCGGGGCGAGCTTGATTGTTCGGCCTTTGCATTATCCAAAGACCCCAGCCATTCACGGAGCCGCTATTTTTTTGGCGCTCTGTTTTTTGTTGAGCGTGATACGCTGGTTTTTGAAATCACGGCTAATGCTTTTTTATGGAAGATGGTTCGTTCCATTGTGGGTACACTGCTGTACTTTGAGGAGCATGACGTATCGCCCGATACGTTCAAAGCACTTCTCGCTTCTGGTGAACGTAAGTTGGCCGGCCCTACTGCTCCGCCGCACGGCCTTTTCCTGTGGAATGTGGCGTACTGACAATCCCGATTATGAGCGTTTGTTGTTTCCTGACAGCGTTATAGCGCAGCTTCGCGGTAACGTCGTGTTCATGATGAACTTCACGAGTCGTCCGCAGACTGTTGGCGCTGGCGCGGCGGGAAGAAGACTTGCGCACTGTTTGGCACATGGATCATCAGCCGGTAAAGGTTGTGCCGCTATGGTCAGAACGGTTGAGATGATGTTGACATGGTTTTTGGGTTTATAGTATTTTCTTATGTATTAAGTATTTATCTAAGGAGGCAATATTATGGCGCAAACGATTAGTAAGAATTCCCGTACCAGCAGCGCTACCCAGAAGTTTTCTTGTTCCTGCGGCGGTGAAGTCAAGATGAAAACGCTTTTCGACAAGGGAAAGGCGAGGAACATCGCGGAATGTGCGAAGTGTAAGCGGGTTGAACGGCGTCCTTCGGACTTTAAGTAGGCGACGCGCTCTGTCACTGATAAACAGTGGCAGAGCAATGTTTCAAAAACGGTGCGCTGGAAAACAGCGTGCTTTAACAGGAGTAACAAATTGGCAGGTAAAAGTAGTTCCGCTGAGAAGCGGCATCGGCAGAGTGAGGTGCGCCGGATGAGGAACAAGGCGGTGAAAAGTTCCGTGCGGACGAGCGCGAAGAAGTTTGTAGCCCTGGCCCAGAAGAAAACGGTGTCAGAGGCTGAAACAGCTCTGAAAGACATGATCAAGAAGCTCGACACTGCGTCGCGGAAGGGCATCATCAAGAAGAATGCGGCGTCTCGTAAAAAATCGCGGATGCAGCGGCTTTTTAACTCCATCAAGGCGGCGCAGTAGCCGCGTGGGCTTATGACGGAAAACAAGTGTACCAAGGCTGATCTTATTGATGCTGTGTATGAAAACACGGGTATTGATCGAGAATATATCAAACTCATCGTTGACAACTTTGTTGATAAGATAAAAAAAGCCTTGGTTGACAACATGGTCATTGAGATGCGGGGGTTTGGAACCTTTGAAGTAAAGGTAAGGAAGGGCCGTAAACGGGCGCGGAACCCCAAAACCGGAGACATTGTGTCGGTTGATGATCATGGGAGGGTTATCTTCAGGGCAGGGAAGGAACTGCGGCAGGATGTGTGGAACCTTGCTGGGGAACCGGATAAGCGGTCAGTCAGCGGTCCAATCCAAAAGGATTGGGCTTGCCGGAGCGATTCGGCAAGCTCTTGTAGCCTATGAGTTTGTTTAATGGCCGAAAAAGGTTAAGAACTTTTTTTACCCATCTGGCAGTGGTCGTAGCAGGAATCATACTTTTTGCCGCGTCATTCCCCAATCTGCTGTTTGAAAACGGTCTTCCCCTTCTTGCATGGATTGTTTATGTTCCAGTTGTCTGGCTTCTGTACCGTGTCTCGCTTGGCGCGTCGTTTTTCTGGGGCGCACTCTTCGGTTTTGGCGCGTATGGGCTGTTTAACTACTGGTTAAGCGTGTTCCACCCGCTTGCTGATGACGCGGTGGGTCTAATCTACCTTGTCTACTTCATGTTTTTCTTTCCCTTGTTAAAACTCTCGGTCATGCTCTTCCCCAAACGTGGCTATATCCTTCAGTGGTTGTTATGGATCAGCTTCGAGTACCTGCGTACCCTGGGCTTTCTGGGCTATTCCTATGGCATAACCGGCTATTCCCAATGGCGCATGGTTCCTATTATCCAGATCGCGGACATCTTTGGCGTGTGGGGCGTTTCCGCTCTCGTGATTTTCCCCTCGCTGTATCTGGCGGCGGCCTTGAATAGGACGCAGTTGTGCGGCTTGCCGGACGGCTTAAACTTGGCGGCGTTTTTCAAGCTGTCATTTACGTTCAAGCTGACGGAAAAAGGCAAAGAGCGAAATGTGTTTGTCTTTACGCCGTTTGACATGGCCGATAGCGTCATTGGCGTGGTGTGGATTGCGGCGCTGATCGGAACTCTGGTCTATGGCGCGGTCTCCCGCATTAATTACACGGACGCGCCTACCAAGACAGTTGCCCTCATCCAGCACAACACCGACCCCTGGCGCGGCGATATGGTAGAATATAGGAGGAATTACGAGGTGCTGCGGCGGCTTTCTGATGAGGCCATCGCCAAGACCCCTAACCTTGACCTTATCGTCTGGTCTGAAACCGCCTTTGTCCCCCGCATCTACTGGCATATCACCTACCGCGACCATCAGGAATCGTACCGTCTGATACGGGAGCTGCTGGATTACATCGCGTCGCGGGATGTGCCTTTTGTAATCGGCAATGATGACGCCCGCAAGGAGCCGGACAAAAACCCCAACGCCGATGAAAACTACCGCGTGGACTATAACGCGGCTATGCTTTTCGCCAACAATAAGGGCGATGTCTCCAAAGGCATTGCCGCCGGTATCTATCGCAAGTTCCACCTCGTGCCATTTACCGAGTCGTTCCCCTATCGGAAGCAGTTTCCCATGATCTACGATATGCTCAGGAATGCTGATACTCACTTCTGGGAGAAGGGAACCGAATTCACGGTTATGGAAATAAATGGGCTCAAGTTCTCAACCCCCATCTGTTTTGAGGATACCTTTGGCTACCTTTCACGCGAGTTTGTGCGTAACGGGGCGGAACTCCTCGTTAACCTGACGAATGACGCCTGGTCGAAGAGCCTACCAGCGCAGACTCAGCACCTTTCGATGGCTGTGTTCAGGGCTGTGGAAAACCGTCGCTCCTTTGTGCGGTCCACCGCGTCCGGACAGACCGCTGCAATAGACCCTAACGGCAAGGTTATCGCCATGGCCAAGCCCTTTGTCGAGGCCCAGCTTACCGCCACAGTACCGATTGTTACCACCACATCGCTGTACACACAGTATGGTGATTTTTTCCCCCGCGTAACGCTGTTTATCGCGCTTTCTCTGTTGCTCATAAAGATCACTTTGGCTATAATCAAACTAAAAAGGCGAAAGGGAGGCCTGTATGGATCAGCAAGCGCAACAACAGAAAATTCTCATCATTGATGATGAAAATATAAATCTTGAGTTTTTTGATTTGATGCTTGAAAAGTTAGGGTTTAGCGTTGAACTGGCGCGTAACGGCGAGGAAGGTTTGGAAAAGGCGGCGGAGTTCCGCCCTAACCTCATCATACTTGATAACATTATGCCTAAGATGTCTGGCTGGGAAGTCACCAAAATACTCAAGAGCGATCCTGAGTTTCGGAACATTCCTATCATCATGCTTTCAGCGCTGGACGATGTGAAGGACAAGGTTGACAGTTTTGACTTGGGTGTGGAGGACTACATTACCAAGCCCTTTAACTTTTCCGAAGTGCTGGCGCGGATTCGGGTTGCGCTCCGCAATCGTGAGCTTTTTACTCAGATAAGCCTAGACGAATCGCGTCTGCGCCTTGCCGAAAGCCTGAGCGCTGAACTAAAAACCTGCATGGCTGACTTTGTGAAAAACATCAATGAGCTTGACGCGGCCGTCGCGCAAACCGACAACGAAATTGACCGCAATACCTTCAATGCGCTTTTGGACATTATACGCGACAAGGCTCAGGACGTAAAGAACCGTGTGTCCGCGCTCAATGAGTGTATCCAGCGGAAAAACCCCAAAAGAAACGAGATAGAGCTTACCATTCTGAAAGATCAGGTTCATGGCGCGGGGCAAGAATCATGACACTGAGAAAAGACGGGATCCACCATGTGATCTTTGGTTCCGCTACCACTTTTGTTGGGGACCTCAAGTTTAAGGAAACGCTCTCTATCAAGGGAACGTTTCAGGGAACGATTGAGGCCGTTGATCATGGCGACCTCATTGTTGAAGAGGGTGCGAATGTTGAAGCCACGAAAATTCTGGTAACATCGCTCGTTATTCGCGGAACCGTAACCTCGCCGGTGGACGCTGTGGACAAGATTGTGATCTGTCCAGGTGGCAGGCTCAAAGGCGACATCAAGACCCGTAGGTTGCAGATTGCCGATAAGATGTTTTTTGAGGGCAAGGTCAGCATGGTCGGCGATGAAAGTGAGGTGGATATATTCTCAAGACCCACGGAGGATATCAAGGCGGAACTACAGGACCTTTTTGAAAAAAATGGCTGAAGAACATCACGCCACGTTCCACCTACTTGACACAATTGCACACTTTTCGCCTATACTGATTTGTAAGTTTTAGCGATATTGTTGGAAACCAACGGGGAGGTCAGTTGTCGGGTAAGGATTTACGGATTAATGAACAGATTCGGGTGCGGGAAGTTCGTCTCATCCGGGATGGGAATGAACAGCAGGGTATTATGCCTACCATAGAAGCGCTCGCAATCGCCAGAGAGCAGAATCTTGATCTTGTGGAAGTCGCGCCACAAGCCAGTCCACCAGTTGTCAAGATTATGGATTACGGTAAGTTCAAATTCGAGAATGAAAAGAAAGTCCGGGATTCAAAGAAGAAACAGAAATTATTGAAGATGAAAGAAATCCGTATGCAGCCTAAGATTGATGAGCATGACATGGATTTCAAGTCTAAACATATTCAGGAGTTTCTTAGCGAAGGCAACAAGGTCAAGGTTACGGTCCGATTCAGAGGCCGTGAGCTTGCTCATACCGAACTGGGGTTGGAGGTTCTCAAGGATATGCTGAAACGAATTGAGGGAAGCTATGTGATGGATAAGCCACCGACAATGGAAGGTCGGTTCATGTCCATGGTATTGAGTCCCAAAACCAAAAAATAGGATAGATATCATGCCAAAAATGAAAACAAAAAAGAGCGCGGCCAAACGGTATTCATTCACGGGGACAGGTAAGGTGAAGTATAAGAAACAGAACCTGCGCCATATTCTTACCAAGAAGTCTGCCAAACGGAAGCGGAATCTTCGCCACGCGGGTATCCTGTCGGCTGATAACACGCCGTCAATCAAAAAGCGCTTAATGCCTTACGGTTAAGGCGTGTCTAAAAGGAGTTAACGAAAATGTCAAGAGCGGTGGATGGTTCTAAACGAAAGAATCACAGGAAAAAGATACTGAAACTGGCCAAAGGCTACTGGGGGCGTCGACATTCGAACTATAAGACTGCTAAGGATGCAGTTGCCAAGGGGCTTACTTATGCATACCGTGACCGGAAAGATCGGAAAGGTGACTTCCGCGCACTCTGGATCGTCCGTATCAACGCGGCATGTCGCAGCGAAGGTATGAGCTATTCGCGGTTTATTGAAGGTCTGAACAAAGCTGGTATAATTCTTAACCGAAAAGCACTGGCTTTTCTGGCGCTTGAGGATGCGACTGCGTTTAAGGTGATTGTCGCGCAGGCGCGACAGGCATTGGGGGCATAGAATGGGAACACTTGACCATGTGAAACTTCTGGAATCAAAAGTTGCTAAGGCGATTGATTTTGTAAAACGCCTCACCGAAGAAAATGATCAGCTTAAAGACCAGCTTGACTCATACCAGAAGCAGGTTGATGAGCTTGAAGCTCTGATTCAGAGTTTCAAGGAAGAGCAGGGGCGCATTGAAGAGGAGATACTTTCCGCGCTTAACCGGCTTAACCAGTTTGAGGACACCATTGATAAAAGCCTTTCGCCCTCAGCAAGCGTACCCTCAGACGATGTTCCGTCGGCTGATATCTTAGAAGCTGTGGAAGAAATTCTGGCTCCAGTGGAAATTCCCGAAAATTCTGAAACTACCGGAGCCGAAATCATGGATACTCCGGTTCAGGAACAGCAGTCCTCAGAGGGTGAGGCACAGCCGCAGTAACGCGGGACTGTGGTTGGTTTCGAGCGGTTCCCATGAAGAAGAAAGTTTTCTCAAGCTCAAAAAAGAGTGATTTGTACATTGATATATTGGGAACCTCTTTGTTCATTTCAGCGGAAGAGGAACCGGCATATCTCCAGGGCCTTTTAGTTAACTATCGTACGGCTATTGAGCATATTCAAAAGGCTTACGGGCTTCGTGATCCGCTTAAAACTGCAGTTCTCACAGGGTTTTTGCTCTGTGATGAGATTCAGAGGATGTATAGCCGCGAAACAGCCAAGGAAGAAGCGTGGGAACACGAAACACGGGAAGCTGATCAGATCGCCCTCGATCTGATCGCCCGCATTGATAAGGTTCTGGAATATAAGGTATGACGCATTTATATAGGCTGGAAAACCAGGTAAAGTACTACGATTGGGGTTCGCCTGACTGGATTCCGCACTTGCTGGGCAAGGATAACCCTGAAAAGAAGACCTGGGCCGAGTTATGGATGGGGGTTCATGCGGAGGGGCCTTCGGCGCTTGAGTATGAAGGCACATGTATCCCGCTCTCTACACTGATAAACCGGAATCCCCGCCGCTATCTGGGTGAGGATACTGAAAAAGCATTTGGAACCATACCATTTCTGTTCAAGATGCTTGCTGCTGGTAAGCCACTTTCGATACAGGCGCACCCGACGCAGGCGCAGGCGCGGGCTGGTTTTGAGCGCGAGAACGCTATGGGCATATCGCTTAAAGCGCCAAACCGTAACTACAAAGATGCAAACCATAAGCCGGAGATTCTCTGTGCCCTCACGCCATTCACGGCAATGTGCGGCTTTAAAAAGCCCGCAGACATTGACACAGGACTGACGGCGTTTGTCGCTGGAGCGCCCCCTGCGCTTGTCAGTGCGCTTGACACCCTGCGTAAGCCGTTGCGGGACCCCGACGAAGGCGCGGCCTTGAACGGCTTTCTCAAGGCACTCTTTGGCCTTTCGTTTAATACGCGAAGCGCCTTAAGCGAGTTCGCTGCGTGTTTACACACGACGCAGGTCAAAGCCTATGAGTTCATTGCCTCTTTTGCGCGGCTCTACCCGTGCGATCCGGCGATAATCGCGCCGCTCTATCTCAATGTGATTGAACTCAAGCCGGGCGAGGCGGTTTACCTTCCCGCCGGTGTATTACACGCCTACATAGAAGGGCTTGGCGTGGAACTCATGGCCAACTCGGATAATGTTCTGCGCGGAGGCCTCACTTCCAAGCATATTGCCATTGATGAGCTTCTCCGCATCCTGAGTTTCTCCGCGTTTAAGCCACAAATCCTCACGCCTCAAGGGAATACTTACCAGACGCCGAGTCGTGAGTTCGCCCTGTCCGTGGTAAGCGGCAATGGTGAATGCCGTGAGCTACCTATATGCGGTCCAGCCATTATCATTGTTACCGAAGGAGCGGCTAATATTGACGGCCTTACGCTTGGTCAAGGCGACTCAGCCTTCATTCCAGCGGACGCAGGAGTGCCGCTTGCCATCACTGGAGCCTACACCCTCTACAGCGCCACGCCTAACTTTTCAGCCTGAAAAGAAAGCAAGATGAGAATCTTTATTGACGCAGATTCCTGTCCCCGTCTCACGCGGACGGCGGTGTTACGCGCCTCGGCGCGAACTGGTATTCAGGCGGTTTTCGTAGCGAACCGTCCGATTCCGGGCATAAGCGGCCCAACCGCGCTGATGGAACTTTGCCCGTCCGGTGAGGGCATGGCTGATGATCGCATTGTCGCGCTTGCCCGCGCTGGCGATCTTGTGATCACGCGGGACATACCGCTTGCACAGCGCCTTGTAGAAGCCTCAGTTATGGTTATGGATGACCGCGGATGGGAGTACACGCCGGAAAACATTCGGGAACGGCTGTCCCTGCGCGACTTTATGGTAGGACTTGCAGAAAACGGCCTCGACAAAGACCGGGTTGCCCAGTATGGAAAACGGGAACTCAAAGCCTTTGCCGACAGTTTTGACCGTATTCTTGCGAGGACGATTAATCCTTCCGTCCGGTACATTTGATGATGTGATACCCAAACTGGGTCTGAACCACATCTCCCACTGAACCCGGGGAAAGCCGTTTCACCGCCGCCTCAAAAGGCGCAACCATCTTCCCCGCCCCGAACCAGCCGAGGTCTCCGCCAGAAGACTTCGATGGACAGGTGGAAAACTCCCGCGCCAGCGACTCAAACTGAGCGCCCTGTTTAATCCGTTTCAAAAGCTCATCCGCCTGCACTCTGCTTTTCACCAGTATATGACTCGCTCGCCATTCCATAATACACTCCTGATTGATAAACTTTTTTACTCTATAAACGGCATAGAACGGTGTCAAGCGTCTAACAGGACGTAGCAGGGCATCGGCGCTTACTTGCACCGGACAGTGCAGACACTCACTCTGCACCTATGGGACGGCCCGGGCTGCGACGCTCAGCAGGTGTTTGAAGGCAGCAGTGCAAGGGGCTTTTAGGCGGAGTCCGCCGCCCTAAGCGCAGACTCGGCCGCCCTGAGAGCGGAGTCCGCCGCCCTCAGCTCTGACTCGGCCGCCCTGAGCGTAGAGTTCGCCGCCCCTAGCGCGGAGTCCGCCGGAACTTGCCGCCGCATGCGTACTGCGCGGTTTCTTCCAGACGGCGGGTGTCCGCCCGGCATGGGGATGATGATGAGGAAGTGGGCAATGAGGTTCTCCACGACGTCTGCCCCATCCGCCTTGACCCGCGAATCGTCCCAACCATGAGCGAGTAAGTGGCTTGTTCTCATAGCAACTGACAGGTATTCTGAGACTATGTTTGAAACCATTGTGGGGCAGGGCGCAGCGAATCAGCTTGCCCGTGATAAGGCAGCCGGAAAGCTGGCGCCGTCGCTTCTGTTCGTGGGACCGTCGGCTTCGGGTAAGGGAAGCACGGCGCTTGAGCTTGCCCGCGTCCTGTCCTGCGAACAGGCTAATGCGCCAGAAGATTGCGCCTGCGCTTCCTGTGCCAGACACCGCGTACTTGCGGACCCCGACACGTTGTTGCTTGGGTCTCGTCCGTTTTACGCCGAGATTGCCGCCAGTGCCGCCGCGTTTCAGCGCGATACAGCGGCGGGGCGAACCCTGTTTATCCGCTCAACGCGCAAACTCCTTGCCCGCTTTTCGCCGTACCTGTGGGAAGAAGACGCCAAGTTTAACAAGATAAGCACGTACCTCGTTGCTTTAGAAGAAGATATTGACGCGCTCAACATAGCCAAAACCGAAGCTGCGCTTAAAAAGCGAATTGATTCGATACTCAAGAACGCGCTAAAACTGGAAAGCGAGGGCATGAGTAACCTCATACCCATCGCGCAGATCAGACGCGCTGCTTACTGGAGCCATCTTGCGCCATCTGGCAGACGGAAGTTTCTACTCCTTGAAAACGCTGACCGTATGCAGGAAGGGGCGCGTAACTCACTGTTAAAGCTCCTTGAAGAACCGCCCGCGTCGTTAAGCATTGTGCTTACCAGCGCCCGTGAGGGAACTTTGTTACCCACGATACTGTCGCGTCTGCGCCCATACCGCTTTGTACAGCGCCCACTAGAACTTGAGGCGCAGGTCATACAGAGCCTTTTTCATGAAGAAAGCACTAAGGGCATTGGCGCGTATCTTGACTCATTTCTGCCAGTGTCAGCCGAGAGTTTGCAACCGCTCGCCGCGTTTTTTGCCGCTTCGATTGCCCTTAAAACAGTGTGGCTTTTGCGGCGTGAAGGTCAGCCTTTGCCCGAAGAACTGGTGGCGCTGGGTAAGATAAGCGCGCCTATAGCGGAAAACGCCAGCCTTGGCAGACCAGACACTAACACCAAAAAAGTTATCGCCAAAGTCATTGACGGAGCTGGTGGTTTTGAACTGCGAGACCTGTTTCCGCGCTTCCTGAGTAGCCTGCTGGCGCTGGTTTCTGAGAGCGCCGCCGGGGAACCTGCTCATACCCCGAATATTGGGCGCAATATTTGGCGAACATATACAGAAGAGGCGGCAAACGCAGTGGGGACCTATAACCAGAGTCCATCGCTGGCGCTGGAACGTTTGATGACCACCCTACCCAGCGAGCTTGTGCGGAACTTTGGTGTATAAGAGGGTGCTATGCGACAATTCATCAGACGAGCCTTACAAAAACTAAATAAACTGACCGTAGAGCAGACCCGCGATCTGCTCTTTTCAGCGGCAACTGAAATCGACCGGCTGGAAACTGTGCTTGATTCGCTCACTGAGGGAATTCTGGTCTGCGATACTGAGCATAACCTGATTCTGGCCAACAAATACGCGGAACGCTTCTTGTCGTTGAACGCGAGCGAGGGAACTAAGCCGATCTGGACGCAGATTCAGGACGATATAGTGGCCATGTTCTTTGAGACCACGCTCCAAAGCGGGGATCGGGTGCAGGAGCGGGAGTTTGACGTGGAGGCCAATGGTAAGCAGCGACTTCTCTCCTTCAATGTGTTACCGCTTGTGCGCGACCGGCAGGTCTGCGGTTCCCTGATTTATATTGAAGATATTACCGAGAAACGGAGTAAAGAGGCGCTTATGCGGCGCATGGAAAACCTTGCCAGCCTCACTACGCTGGCCGCAGGCGTCGCGCATGAGATAAAAAACCCGCTCGGCTCGATTTCGATTCACATTCAGCTTATCCAGAAGGCGACCAATGCAAACAAAGCAGCTTATTTCAAGGAGCATGAGTCGGACGACCGTACCGAAGTGACCAAGTATTTCAAGCTCTTGGATAAATACCTTGCTGTGGTGAATGAGGAGATTGACCGCCTAAACCATATTGTCGTAGACTTCCTCTTTGCCGTGAGGCCAATGGATATGGACATCCGCAAGGGGGACATCAACGAGATCATCAGGGAACTCATCAGTTTTGTCGGTGTTGAACTGGAGCAGACGCATATCGCCAGCGAATTACGGCTCGCTAAGGACCTGCCGGCCATTAACTTTGATGAACGCCACATAAAACAGGTTTTGCTAAACCTTATCAAAAACGCCATAGCAGCCATGTCCGAGGGCGGCGTGATTACGGTTATAACCGAAGCGACCGATACAGAGGTTTTTATCAGAATCAGCGATACAGGGGTCGGGATTCCAGAGGAGAATCTGTCAAAGGTTTTTGAGCCGTACTTCACCACCAAAGCAAGCGGTTTGGGGCTTGGCCTGACGCTCGTGTTCAAAATTATCCGTGAGCATCAGGGAGAAATCACGGTTAAGTCCAAGCCCAGTGAGGGAACGTGTTTCACCATTTCCCTGCCCATTCCTCAGAAGGAATGGCGGCTCATTGGCTATGGTGGCGACAAGGCAGAGACCGCGTCGCATGACACCGCGTATTATGGGGAAACTTCTATCGAAGAATTGCGCCGGCTGGGTAGCCTTGGATAAGGATCACGTACAATGAAATTCAGATTATTAGTAGTTGATGACGAAAAACACATACGGGAAGGCTTGGCCGAGTACCTTGAGCTGGACGGCTATGAGGTTATAACTGCCAACCAGGGCGCTGAGGCGTGGAAACGCTTCCAGAAGGGCGACATTGACTTGGTTATCACTGATCTTCGTATGGATGGCTTAAGCGGGGAAGAACTGCTCAAGTACATTGTTACGGAAGTGCCGGGTATGCCGGTCATCATGCTCACCGGACACGGGAGTGTGGACAGCGCGGTTGCGGCCATGCGGGACGGGGCCTACGATTTCCTCACCAAGCCGCCCAATCTTGAACACCTTTCATTTATTGTCAAACGAGCGCTCCAGAATCGGGAACTTGCTCAGAAAAACCGGCGCATGGAAGAAGAACTGGAACACCAGAAGCAGTTCGAGACCATCATCGGTACCAGCGCTCCCATGCGAAAAGTGTTTGACATCATAAGCCGCGTTGCCCCGTCCAAAGCATCGGTACTCATTACCGGCGAATCCGGCGTAGGCAAAGAACTGGTGGCTGACGCTATTCATGGTCTGTCGCCGCGTGCGAAAAAGCCGCTTATCAAGGTACACTGCGCCGCGCTTTCTGAAAGCCTGCTCGAAAGCGAACTGTTTGGCCATGAAAAGGGCAGCTTTACCGGCGCGGCGAGTCGCCGCCGCGGACGTTTCGAGCTTGCCAATGAGGGAACGCTTTTTCTCGATGAAATTGGTGAAATCGATCAGAATATCCAGATAAAACTTCTGCGCGTTTTGCAGGAAAAAAAGTTTGAGCGCCTTGGTGGAGAGGAAACTATTGAGACCGACGTGCGTATCGTTGCCGCCACGAACCGCGATCTCAAAGCGGAAATCGAAAAAGGTAGCTTCCGTGAAGACCTTTACTTCCGCCTTAACGTGGTAACGATTCATGTTCCCCCGCTGCGTGAACGCAAGGATGACATTCCGCTCCTCATTACCGCGTTTTTGCGGGAGTTTGCCGAGGAAAACAGCAAGCGAATCGAAGGCATTAACGAAAAAGCCCGCGCCGCGCTCTACTCCTACGACTGGCCAGGCAATGTGCGGGAACTGCGGAACTGCATGGAGAGCGCCGTGGTTATGAGCAAAGGCAGTATCATCACCGAAGACGACCTGCCGCCCACGCTCCGCGCCCAATCAGACGAGAGCTGGATACGCATCCCTCTGGGTGCAAGCCTCGAAGAATCCGAGCGCATCATCATCCGCGACACGCTTTCGTTTCTCAAAGGGAACAAGAGCCGCACCGCTGAAACACTTGCCATAGGCCGCAAGACCCTGCACCGTAAACTGGCGGAAATGAACGGCGATACCAACAGCAACGATACTGAAGGAGACGATTGACCCTAGCGCCTCCGACCCTAGCGCCTCCGACCCTAGCGCTTCCGACCCTAGCGCCTCCGACCCTAGCGTGCGATGACACCCACGTCTGATACCGGGCGATTCCCCTTTGCCAAAAGGCAAGAAAAAGCCGCCCTGCTGAGAGGACGGCTGTTCTTCCAGATGAAAGCCTGCTTTCAAGAGCTAGCTTGGGTTTGAAAACCTAGGGATTTATTCCTAACCCGTTGGAGGTGTTCGCAGCCACCGTGCTTTTTCCTCCGCTAAAATTGGCAGTGAGATTATACTGCCTATCATCCGCAGGGTCGTCAGCATTACTTATCGTCAGCTGAACCACGTATATTCCATCCGTAAACCGGTAAGAAGTACCTCCTTCTATGCCTCTAACAGGGATTGTAACGGAACCGCTGCTAATCGTAGCGCTTCCAGTGTTGTCAAGTGATGACCCGGACATCTGACCGCCTGCGATAGTGAAAGCATTAAGCGTCTGATGCGCACCGCTAACAGTGCTATGCACGATCTTTGCGCCATTTAGACCCGATTTTATGCCGGTGATAGTTATTGAGCCCATCCCGTCAGCATTGCCTCCGCCACCACCACTGTCATCGTCTTCGGTGGGACAACCCGTCAAAACCAACCCGATTGCCAGCGCCGCGCAGACAATCATTCCGAAAAAGCGTTTGTTTTTCATCACAAACCTCCTGATCTTGGGGCTTCCGCCCCTTGTTTACCCGCCCCAAAGGGCGGTTGAAAACAACCGGTTTAGCCCCACATGGAGCCGTCCGGCGTTTCCATGTAGTATTTTTCTAAAAGGAATAGCTTATTGCAATTTCCTAAAAGGAACAGTTTGCTGCAATATCTTTTTAACTGTTACTTTTGGGAACTGGTCAATAATCTCAATTTCAGTAGGATTGAAATAATGGATTATGACAAGTATTCGGGCGTTATTGGCGTACAATATGAAGGAGCGGCGGCGGATGTTGGGCATTTCACAGGCAAAATTGGCGGAACGGGTCTTGACTTCCACCCATTACATAGCCCAAATCGAACAGGAAAACAAGTTTCCCTCCCCAGAAATGATAGAGCGGATAGCCGCCGCCCTTGATCTCGACAGCCCCCAACTCTTTTCGATGAGTTCTTTCACAGAAGAAGCCGCCAAACGCTTTCAGGAAGGTATTTTATCCGATATGGGGACAGCTATGACCCAAGCCATTGACTTTCGCTTGGCTGAATTCAAAAGATTAGGCCAGCCCGCCTCCCGGAAGACATAAAGTTTACCCGCCCCAAAGGGCGGTTGAAAACAACCGGTTTAGCCCCATACTGAGCCGTCCGGCGGTTTTGTTTCATAGGCATACAGCCTTCCTCGCACATGGTGAAAACTGATAGTCCTATTAGAACTATATTATATAGTCCTAATAGGATTTTGTCAACGCTGGAGAATTATAGTTCAATAAAAAAGGTTCAGAGGTTATGAGGTATGGATGGGCAGGCTATAAAGGATACATTAGGAAAAAACATCAAGTTACTGCGAGCGAGAAGGGGGCTTTCACAGGCTGATCTAGCCGAGAGCGCGGACATCTCTATCACTTTTTTAAGCAATATTGAACGAGGCATCAAGTTTCCCCAGCCAAATATGCTGTCAAAGATAGCGATTGCCCTTGGTGTGGAGGTCAACGAGCTTTTTTTAGAGAACCTTGCCGCCAATGACCACAAAGAACTGCTGAATCACGTGTCTGAAGACCTTGCGAAGAACGTCAACTTAGCAATGGTGGAGGTTTTCAAGCGGTATCTAGGCTAATGTGGGAGGCGCTTAGAGCGGCTTCTCCTTGCCCCCGCTTGCTTTACGGATGGTTTTTGGGTATTCAGCATGACAATTTGACCCCGCGCCGTGTTCCCGCAAGTAACGAACAGACATATCTAGAAGTTCCACACGCACGTGTATCATCTCCAGACGCACGTGTGCAAGATTCGCACGTACGTGCGCAAGTTCCAGACGCACGTGTATCATCTCCGCACGCACATTTATCATCTCCACACGCACGTGTAGAAGCTCCAGACGTGTGTGTATCATCTCCAGACGCACGTGTGAAAGCTCCAGACGCACGTGTGAAAGTTCCAGACGCACGTGTAGAAGCTCCGCACGCACATTTATCATCTCCACACGCACGTGTGAAAGCTCCAGACGCACGTGTGAAAGCTCCAGACGCACGTGTGAAAGCTCCAGACGCACGTGTAGAAGCTCCGCACGCACATTTATCATCTCCACACGCACGTGTGAAAGCTCAGTATGCGCGTGTATCATCTCCATACGCACGTGTGAAAGTTCCAGACGTGCGTGTAGAAGCTCCAGACGTGCGTGTGAAAGTTCCAGACGTACGTGTGAAAATTTCAGAAATGACTTTACAAGTTATAGAAGCGGCTGTATACTTTTTAAAAGTGGCTGGAGAGACTATACAGGTTGCTATGCCGCTTTCAAAAAAGACGTTTGGAAGTAAGGAGGGGTATATGTATAACGAAGGTTGGATTCCCAACAAAGAACTGGAGTTAGTAACTTTATGCGCGAGTTGGAAGGTGTCGCTGGAAGACCCGGCGAAACTGGTCGCGTACGGCTGGGATCAGGGAGAGGTTACGGAGATTGCGGACAAGATAAACGCCTTTCTGACCGCCCAGGGTGTCTACAAAGCTGACAATTCCACGGCGAAGCGTATCCTCAAGGACGAAGCAAAGAAAAAGGCGGTGGACGCGATGCGGAATTTTGCCAATTCTTCGGTCCGGTACAACAAAAAAATAGACGATGCGGCAAAACTGAACATGGGCATTCGTCCCAAAGACATGACGCCGACAGCTCATGGGCGCCCCACGAGTCAGCCTGACACGGTGGTTGAAAATACCTCTAACCATTTTGAGCATAAGATAAGAGCCCTTCATGCGGGCAACGCCGCAAAGCCGCTGGACGCCTACGGGGTGTGCTTCGTGTGGCAGCTTGGGGGCGAAAAACCTGCTTCCGGCGCGAATATCCGGGAATATTCAAAGTTCAGCCGGAAGACGTTCTTGGTTGTTACCTATACTGAGGCGGACAAAGGCAAGGTTTGTTATTACTCGACCTGCTACGAGAATTCCAAAGGAGAGCAGGGTCCTTGGTCTCCGGTGGAAGAAGCGGTGATTGGTTAAGGTTTTTGGGTTGAGCGAGGTCTGGGGCAAGCGTCTCAGACCTCACGTTTGTGTGGTTGAGGTGATGGGAGCGAGGTCTGGGGCAAGCGTCTCAGACCTCACGTTTGTGTGGTTGAGGTGATGGGAGCGAGGTCTGGGGCGCGTGTCTGAGGCCTCACGTTTGTGTGGTTGAGGTGATGGGAGCGAGGTCTGGGGCGCGTGTCTGAGGCCTCACGCTTGTGTGGTTGGGGTGATGGGAGCGAGGTCTGGGATTGTCGTGGACGTGGTTGGGGTGATGGGAGCGAGGTCTGGGGCAAATGGCTCAGGCCTCACGCTTGTGTGGTTGAGGTGATGGGAGCGAGGTCTGGGGTTGTCGTGGACATGGCCAGCAGGCACGCGCCCTCAAGCGCGTTCCGGCGAGGGGTAATGGGCGCTATATCGGGACATTCCGCGGCTAAGAGCACTGTCAGGTGTTGGTGGACGATTTCGTCATGTTCTATAACCCCACCGGCGAGTACCAGGGTCCGGTTGGTTATATGCGGGGTGCGGGCAATGAGCGAGCGCACGAGGAGCGCCAGTTCTGTTGCGCTGTTTTGCAGTATGTCGAGCGCCAGCGCGTCATTGTTGCGGGCGGCGGCTGTTACGAGCGGGGCAAGGGCCGCGATCTCAGCCTTGTTCGCGTCGTGATGGACATAGCGGATCAGGTCTGAGCTGTTACTGAGTGTACAGGCGGACAGGAGCGCCGCTGTCATGCGCGTGGGGAGGTCGCGCAGCTCTTCACTTCGCAGGCTGCGGGCAATGGCGCTCTTGCCGATCCAGGCTGCCGCACCCTCGTCGCCTAAGAGATAGCCAAAGCCTCCAGCCCGCGTGAGTGTGCCGTCGCGGGAACGGGCCAGCGCCAGCGAGCCGGTTCCCGCGATGAGGCAATAGCCTTCAGGTCCATCAAGGCCACCGTATAAGAGTATTTCGCCGTCGGTACAGAGCTTTACCGGAACATGTGCGCCCAGAAGCATATCGAACCAGCCGCGAAACAGCGCCAGCTCACGCTGCCGCGAAAGTCCCGCGCTGCCGATACAGCCCCCTGCAAGCGCGTCGCGTTCTATACCCGCCTGCTGTAATGCGCCATTCAGCAACGCCGCGAGGTTTTCAAAAACCATTGCCTCTGACACCGAGTAGATGTTAGTGCTACCTGCCTCACAATGGGCAAACGTCTCCCCAGCACGGTTGATAATGGCAATACGCGAGCGTGTCCCTCCGCCGTCAATACCAAAAAAATAGTTTTTCATAAGGATTTATCTTTTTCTTCTATCCTCTTCGTCTTCATCATCCAGGGCGCTTGTTCTTGCGGGTTTCTTGTTTTTGTTGAAGCTGAGTTTGAGCGCCTTTTTTACTGGCGGAGGGCCGCCGGTACGCTTGCGAAAACGCGCCACGTAGGAGACCAGCGCAATATACAGAATCGCCACAACCACAACCGCGATTACTTGCCACGAAGTCAGCACCTGTTTCAAAAAATCTCTCAATTCATCGGAAAGCATGGTCTTATTCTAAGGGAATAACGTTAAATTCGCAAGGGGAACTCTTGCCGCTGCGCCGCCTTATACCCCGAAGCGGTAAGGATAAACTAAGGTTTATCCATGAAAGGGCTTCGCAACTGATTCGCAGAGCGCTTACTCCATTCGCCCGCTTCAGGGTGAAGACTCAAAAGTGTCCAAAGCCGCCGTCCGAGAACCGGCTTTCCATCAGCATAGAGCGCGGCTGCAAAATAGTAGATCGTCTTAAAGTATTCATAGTCTGCCATATATGCCACGAGAACCGGATTATGATAGGCGTCAGTGATGAGCGCGTCCAGCGTACTAAAGGTATAGTTGTACTGGCGGCGGATAAGCTCCTGAATCAGAATCGTATTCTGGTTCAGGAACGCGATCATAAGGTGTTCAGCCGCTGGACTAAGCCGGTCTGCGGCATAGCCTTCGGGCCTGGGCGCTTCTGTGTCGTAGTAATACAGGCCCAAGAGTTGGTATGCCCGTTCTGTTGCGGTGTTATGATGCCGGTAAAGCGTCAAAAACCGGTTAATGCCACTCTCGGTCAGTATTCTGGCCATGGCGATCAAGGTAGTGGTAGAACCTGAATACAGGGAATCCTGCGTGAGTATCTCCCTAGCCCGCGCTTCCATCTCGCTGTATTCCTGCTTGATCTTGAGGAGTTCCACTATTTTATACAGGATATCCGTATCAAGCGCGGGGTTTTCAAGAAAAGCTCGCTGTTCATGGGCTTTCTTGTACTGTTCGAGGGCTAATCCAAGCTCGCCTTCCATGCGATAGGTTTCACCGATCCAGTATTCGGCTTCAGGAAACACCTTCAAACGGTCAAGTTCCTCAAGTACCCTATTGGCCGACCCGTTGATAGCTGCTTTGGACACGCGATAATACACTTCCTCAAGCGCGGCGGCGGCGTTTACATGATAGCGTTCAACTATGTATGGCTCGATAAGTTCAAGCGAATCCCCCATACGGCGCACTTCCGGGATTGAAAGCAGGGTGATTATATCGGCTTTCATGCGAGTATACATATCGCGGCGATCCTGCCTCGCGTCCTGAAGCGCTATGAGCGCGTTTCCATAGTCTCCATTGCGAAAAAGCTGTTTCCCCCGCTCAAGGCTATACCAGTATGGCCGCTCAGCCTGCCTCTGCGCCCACAGGGGCAGGCTATATAATAAAAGAAAAACGATAGGTATGACTTTTCTCATAAAAACCACGGCGCGGAGACCCAAGTCTTTAGACTGCCGCCTAAACAAGGGCTGAAACACCGTCTACCGTTAGGCAGACCTCCTCGTAAAAATAGCTCGTCTGTCCGAACCGCTAAGCGTCTGTCCGCTTTGTCTGATCCCTCTAGGATTGGTTCACTGATGTATTCCACGTCTCAACATTGAGATTATCGGCAAATCACTCCCAAGCACGAAGAGTTACGCTTATTCGTTGGGATACGGCCATGCGTCCCAACGAATAGTCGCGCCTCTATTCCATGTTCAGCGTATGGTGCAGAAGCCAGCCGCAGAGCCAGAAGTACAGCCCCGCAAATACTATTGAGATAGCTCCCTGTCCCAGCAGAGGGGCATACGTTGTCTGCGGGAAATACGGTACAACAGCAAGGATTATCCGTGATTCAACATACATCACCAGAATGTATACGCCCAACGCCGCTAATACGCGAAAGCGCGGCAGTATCTGACTGCCCAGCAACACTGTGTAGATAAGGCAGATCTGCTGAAACACCACGATCAGCACCACCAGCGCATTGAGTAAATACATGGTGATGTGGTTCTGGTCGGTAATGCGCTGTAGAAACTCGGACAGCTCCTCCACAAAATGGGGCTGAGGCCCGCTCACTACTTCAAATAGCAGCACTGAAAGTATAAGCGCAAGCCCGCTTATGATGAGCGATACAAGCGCGGTAAGCGCCTTTGACACCAGCAGCTGCCACCTTGTTACCGGCAGGGTGAACATCAGATAGCCTTCGTCTTTAAGCAGGTTATCCCGGAAACGCTGGATAAGCATGATGATGTTCACGGTTACCACCACGACTACCGCAATGCCCCAGATTATAGTCAAAGGCGAAGGCTCCGATGCGCCATCTGGCGCTATCCGGCCTTGGCTAAGACCGGCAAGTAACGACAGCGCCATCAACGCCAGATAGAATGGCACCATGATTCGCAGAAACGCCTTGAAATCGTACTTTAGTAATTTTCCTAGCATTTAAAAACCTCCCGGAAAAGCATATCAATGGACATACCCTTTTTTGAGCGAATGTCATCAGCCGCGCCGCTTAAAATCATTTTTCCTTCCTTTAGAAATAGGATATCGTCAAGGATGCGCTCCACGTCCTGAATCAGGTGTGTGGATATGAGTAAGGCGGCGTCCTCGTTGTAGTTGTTGAGGATGGTGTTGATGATGTAGTCCCGCGCCGCTGGATCAACGCCGCCAATAGGCTCGTCAAGCAGGTAGAGCCGCGCCTTTCTCGCCATTACCAGCACGAGCTGGATTTTTTCACGGTTGCCCTTAGACAGGGTTTTGAAGCGCTTGTTCAGATCAAGCCCTAGGTTAGCGAGCATGGTTTCGGCGGTGTCGCGCCGGAAGTCGGCGTAAAAGTCAGCATAGAACGCCAGCAGGTCGCGTATCCGCGAGGAAGCGTCCAGGCAAACGCGATCCGGCAGATATGAGACGATGGCTTTAGTCGCCGTCCCCACTTCTTCGCCATTGATAAGCAGACTGCCACTAGAAGGGCGTAGAAGCCCATTCGCCAGCTTCAACAGGGTGGTTTTGCCACTGCCGTTTGGCCCCAGCAGCCCGATGATGCGCCCGCTGTAAAGGCTGAGGTCAACCTTGTCCAGCGCCATCGCGTCGCCATGTCCGTAGCGTTTGCTCAAGCCTCGACATTCCAGTATTGGGTCGCTCATAGTTCGCCTCCTTTTGCCAGCAGAGCTGATTGCGCTAAAGCGCGGGCGATCAGTTCGCGGGTTTCTTCCACGCTGAAGCCCAGTATCTTCATGGCGGCAAGGAGTTTGTTGATCTGCTCCTCCGCCAGCTTTGAACGTAGTTCTCGAATCATGTTTTCGTCCTCCGTAACGAATTTGCCACTTGCCCGTTGGGTGGAGAGTAAGCCCTCCCGTTCCAGTTCGAGCAAGGCCCGCTGAACCGTGTTGGGGTTGACCATGTAAAAGGCGGCAAGGTCGCGTATGGAGTCTATCCTTGCTCCAGCCGCCAGCCGTCCTGACACAATCTGCCCTTTGATTTCATCCATCAACTGGGTATAGATGGGTATAGTCGCTTGAAAATTGAACAATTCATTGTTCCTCCTAATTGTATTACTACATTACTGTACTAATGGTATAATACAGTTGTGTATAAAAAACGTCAAGAGGAATGTAAAAATTCGTGTTTATTTTTTGCCTTGAAACGCGGGGCAATGTTGGCCTGTTGCGCGGGGATTGTCCCACCGCGCCGGAAACGGCAGTCAGCGCCATGACGACGGCCAGTAATAAAACCGCCGCCCTTCCTAATACTACGTGTTTTGTGTGTGTCATTTGAAATTTGGCGCTTAGCGCCCTTGCATTACAAAAAATAGCGGGACCTTGCATGTCAGACCTGAAGCTCAAGCTATACGGCCTCCCGATGAGCGCCTTCGCCTTGCCGGTATCCACCGCTGGTATGTAGTCGACCGTGTACAGGCTCTTCGCGTTGTTCACCAACACCTTGACCGCGACGGCGTTCCGGTCAAACTCGTTTTCCGGTTCCGGTACAAGGAAGGCGTGAATCTGTTGTCGCTCGTAGTGCGTGAGGCGCTTGAGCGCCTCGTGCCTTCTATATTAAGAGAGATTCCCTTGACCGGGAACGCGGCGCGGCCGCTCTTTACCATTGCCCATGACTCGCGCATGGCCATACTCTTGCTCATGCCCGCGCTCTTCCTCAGTTCATTTGCTACGCGGCACACCTCGGCGCGTATCGCGCTGATAGGCCGCTTCTCCACCAGTGGCGTGTGTCCCGACTCGGCTTTGCTTCCGGTTGCGCCGTTTCGGTTTCCGGCGCTGGTGGTGTCGTGGTCTCCATGACCGGAGTCGCTGCCGCTTGCGCGATCTTCTCCGCCTCTCGCTGGAGCCGCCGTCTTCGCCTCATGGTAGACGCTAAGCAAACGGTCGTACTCTGGCATATCGCTGGCGTCAAACACCTTACGTAAGTCCGCCTCCACCGCCTGTACTGCCGGATCGCTTTGGTATGGGTCAGGCTTGTTTCCCTCATACGCCCGCTCTAGGCTGGCGCTGAACGCCTCTTTCGCATTCCGGTAAGTGGAACGCCGTAGGTTCTCGTAGTAACGCGCTCGTTCTATACTCATAGTTTCAAGTTCCCCTAACAAAGAAGCCTACCGGTACGCTGGGGATGGCGTGCCGGTAGGCTAGAATTCGCGGTGTATACCAGCATCCTCTCTGAAATACACCGCGTTGAAAATCCCTCGCTCATACGAGCGAGGCTCTCATATATCAAAGCGGTCGTGCCGCTCTTGATACCAATGTTCGCCACATCCTGTTTGCCGTGCCGATAACAATGTGCGAGGGGGGTGCGGGTGATAAAAAGCTGCCTATGATCGGTTGGAGCCTCTATAGGCCAGCTTGCTTTGTCGCCAAAGCCTTCGGATAAGACCGACATCTTGTCCGACTGCTCTCTATATCTATTTAAAATATAGAATTGTTCTATATTTTATAAAAAATTTTTCCGATGATAAATTAATGACTATTATAGTTTGACCATACAAGAAATTGCCAACAGACTAGGGATTCCATATATTGATACCATAAATAATGCCACTTGATATTTCGGGAGAAAGACTTGCTTTGGTAAAATGCTGACCGACAATCCAATCTATTCCCATGTATTATACCACCATATATATTTACAGTACCCTCAGAAATATAAATACCCCCGCCATAAGAATTTGCGCGGTTGCCATGAATTTTGCCGCCATAGATGTTCATTATTCCACTATCAACAAGAACTCCGCCACCGTTCCGGCTAGAATTGGTATTTTCTGTAATTTCTGCTCCTTCGCCTATTTCAAAGGTTCGGTAGCGGCTCACTGTAACAAGCACGCTATTGTTAGATTTTCCCCGCAAGATGATATTTTCAATTTTGAAGGTAAAGCCATTGTCATACCCATCTGTTTCGATATCGAACAGAGACCCTGTTTTTGAACTAAGCGTGATGGTCTTTATGTCATCCGACGAGGCGCTTCGCAGAATAACGGTAACATTCCGCCCTTTTGAAGAAACAGTAGTTGGTTCAATCGCCTCACTCTGAGTAACAACGATGTCGTAAACCACATTGTTGTCTGCCCTGTTTGCGATCCATGCAAATTTTTCTGCCAATGTAGCTCCCTGGGGAACAACCGGCGCGGACATCGTTCTCGCGCTTGCTACCTTTGAGCGATTGCTTATGCCAAGGTCTGTGTTGACACTGACCATATAGTAATAAGTGGTATTGGGATTAAGCCCCGTATCAATATATGTAATTTCGTTTATGGTGGCAATCTGTATGTATGGCGCGTTCTCTGAAGATGCGCGAAAAACATTGTAACTTGAGGATGTAGCGATACTGTTCCATGACAGCATAATATCAGTAGAACTTTTTGCGCTTGCGGACAGGAACGGTACTGGAATGGACGGATTTTCATTTGTTTGATTTTCCCACTTAGCGTATAAGGTAACGTCTGTTGCAACCATGAATAGAGATCCGGCAACATAATTTGTCCCCAGCCCATCTGCGCTGACATTCCAGCCGGTAAAAGTATATCCCATATTGGTCAGACTACCTTGATCTGGAATAGTGATACTGACGCCACTATAAACAATCTCCGCCGCAGGTGGCGAACCACTTGTTGCGCCATTCGCATTGAAGGTAACAGTATATTGCGGCGCTGAACTGTCAAGCCATTGTGCGTAAAAAACCATGTTTTGGGTAACGGTTATAGATGCTCCAGCGGGATAAGTTATGCCTCCTCCACTTGAATTCATATTCCAGCCGGTAAAGATATATCCCATATTGATCAGGCTGCCTTTATCTGGAAAATGAATAACAGTACCGGTGTTTACAGTTTGCGCTAAAGGCGCTGAGCCGCCCGCGCCATTACCATCAAATATTACCGTATAAGTAACAGGTGGGTCTTCCGGTTTAGCGCCGTGAAAAAGTGTTGCCATTTCATCACAGCCTGATAACATCATGATCAGCGTTTTAATAAGGATAAAGTATGCTATATTTATTTTTTTCATTTTGAGCCTTCTACAATTTAAGGGAATATGATAATTGGATGCCTATATTATTTCGCCCTGTGTATTCGCCCATTGTTGGAACTATTTTTAACCGCATATTATCCAGCACGGCTATCATCTGCGGTGAACGGCTAAAGATGAATGGTCTCACAAATCCATAGACCAGCGTTACTCCGGCTATAGCGGCGCCGATAGTTGCGGGAACCCCTACCGCTGGACTATCCCAATCAAGCATAGTCGCTTCAATAACAAAAAGACCCGTGGCGGTGGCATAGCCTGCCGTAAGCGTGAGACCGCCCGCTATGTCGCCGTCAAGATAAGAGCCGAGCCCCAGAAGGGTATTAAGCACACCGGTTCCAATTTTTTCACCTGTAGTTTTAGGTCGTAAGTTTGAAAAGGCCACGATACGTCTGTCATTTTTATTCACGGTCGCCGCGTAAGACATAACGGCTGCCGTTGTTTCTGTTCCGATAACCCTGATTCTAAAACGGTATTCACTGCCGGTATCGTCCAAAGAACCGGTGATAATTGCTTCCGCGCCGATTCGTTCTGTAAGACTTGCCAGATTATCATCGCCCTTCGCGCCTATTTTCGTGGTATCGGTGGATACCAGCGCGGGGGCGATAAGCGCCTGAGCCATTCGCTGGCGGGTAGCGGCGACAAGGCCGTTATACCCAGCGGACAGGCTTACCCCCTGCCACCCGGCCGCGCCCGCTATATAGGCGTAATCCAGATCAAGATTCGCGGTGGTGTCGGGATTTTCAGAGAATTTCGAGACGGTATTAGACAGGATTGGCGTTCCACTGATTGCCGCGCCGTTTCCATCGCCGGGACCGGCGGAGGCGTCAAAGCACACGTCCTGAGCGGGCCATGAGGATTCCGGGAGCGGGTAATTATTATCATTCGGCATATAAATTCTACCGCGATTGAGTTTGAGTCCGCCCGTCCATTCCCAGACATTTCCAACCAGATCGGATACGCCGTTTGGCGTGTTGTCATGCCGCCACGAGGCGGGACCGGAACCGGCGAATGTCCGCCCGTCCCCACTGGCAAGACCCGGCGCTCTTCCGTCCACCGCGCTCCCCGTCTCGTAGGTCGCGTCATGCGCCCTGCGCCAATTCGTGTTACCCCTTGGCTGAGACCCGTTTTTAAGGCACCAGAGCGTGATTGCCGCCCACTCCCAATTAGTCAGGAGATGCCACCCCTGACCCTTCGCGGCGCAATACTCGCTTGGTCGTACGTAACATAATTGGCCGGAGCCTTGCCGGGAATGGACACGGCGCGGCCATTGGCGACAATCGCTGGATGCGCGGCGATAAATATCTGGGCCTTTTCCACCCCACCAACAATAAAGGCCGGGTGGACGCCTGAGCCAATGGCGACCCCCGCGGGTAACACATCCTCAATGTTGAATTTCGGTATGATGTTCATTATTGACGGCTGTCCCAGATCATCATACAGAACCGTCTGTTTTCCACCGGAGGCCGCTTCCACCGCGGCGCGATAATCGTCTTTTACAAAGGTAACTGGCATTTTTAGCCCTCCTCTCGTATTATGTTCTCCGCGCCACAAGGCCAGAGACGCAACACCAATGAACAGCATGAATTAAGAAGTGTATTACAATATTTATATAAAAATAATACTGATCAATTTGGAAATAATATAAAGTATAGAAAATTTGATAACAATATTTATGAAGTCTTATATGGGAAGGATAGAATTAAACCTGTTTTAAGAATAGAATTAATAACGAGCAAAAGAAACAAATTTTATACCATTATTGAACCTCGTTAAATAAGTAATCAACTATATTAAAAAGATTTATAGGAGATGCTTATTTTTTAATGTATATTTCAATTGATCTATCGTTGAGAAAAAATTATTTAATAAATGGGCGCGCTTCGCATAACAGATCTGTATGCTCCGCCGCCGTTGGCGGAGACGGGGTTCCGTTCGCCTAGGTCGCTACGCTCCAAAGATGTCGGCCAAGACAGCATCGAAGACCCAGACCCGCGCCATTACAGCCTAAGCGACGCTTAGTGTATTCCGGGGTTACAAGCGCGGGAGTTTATCGCCGACACGGAAAGCGGCTTACAGATCATTCATAAAGACACGTTTGACGGGAAGCTTATTTCCCAGGCGCTGATGACGGACGATAAGGTGGAGGTTCAATATAAGGAGAAAGCTGTCGTCCTGATCCAGGACGACGCTATTCTGGCAATGACCGAAAAATGCTCATTGGAGATGTCCGGCGACGTCATTGAAGCCGAAAACGGAGAAAGCGCGTTTAAGATGGCCGGTGATATTTTTGAAGTCAAAAATGCAAAGGATACGTTTAAGATGGCTGGTCAAGTTACCCGCAAGGTAACCGGCACAAAGACGCCATTCCAGAAGCTACCTTGACGCAGGTGTATGACCAGATTGAGGCGGTAAAGACGGCGCTTGCGCCCTATACTTTCGCCCTGACCCCGCAGGAACGCCACGCCATACTCAAAATGGGAGACAAAAGCCTTGCCTTCGTGGAAAAAACCAGGGACTACGCCCACGACAACCCCGCGCTCGTCCCCAGCTACCTGGACATAGACGACTTTGACAAGGGTTTTAGCGACGCCCGCGACCTCTGGAGGCTCCACACGGCGATCCGGCAGCTTGAGGAAGCCATATCAGACACGGTCATGTTAGCCGGAAGCGAAGCCTACCATGCGGCCCTCGTGGTCTACCACAACGTACAGGCGGCGGCAAAACAGGACATCCCCGGTGCAAAAGCCGTCTACGAAAACCTGAAACCCCACTTTCCCAGCGGCAAAAAGCGGAACGCCGCCGCCGAACCCGAAACACCCTAATCCCTTCCCCACTGACCCTCTTTGAACGTCTGCGGGAATGTTTTTCCAGTCTTCTGAGAGGTTCAGAACGTGTCCGTCGATGTTCGGAAGGTGTTCGTCGACGTTCAGAACGTGTCCATCGATGTTCAGAACGTGTCCGTTGACGTTCTGAGCGTGTCCATCGACGTTCAGAACGTCTGCGGGGACGTTTTTTTCAGTCTTCTGAGACGTTCTAAACGTGTCTATCGACGTTCAGAACGTGTCTATCGACGTTCAGAACGTGTCAGTCGATGTTCAGAACGTCTGCGGGGACGTTTTTTCAGTCTTCTGAGACGTTCAGAACGTGTCCATCGATGTTCCGAGCGTGTCCATCGACGTTCAGAACGTGTCTGTTGACGTTCCGAACGTATCTGCGGGAATGTTTTTTAGTCTTCTGAGACGTTCTAAACGTGTCCATCGACGTTCCGAGCGTGTCTGTCGACGTTCTAAACGTGTCCATCGACGTTCAGAACGTGTCTACCGATGTTCAGAACGTGTCCGTTGACGTTCAGAGTATGTCCGTCGATGTTCAGAACGTCTGTGGGGACGTTTTTTCAGTCTTCTTAGACGTTCAGAACGTGTCCATAGACGTTCTAAACGTGTCCATTGACGTTCAGAACGTGTCCACCGACGTTCAGAACGTGTCCGTTGATGCTTAGAGCGTGTCCATTGACGTTCCGAGCGCGTCCGTTGATGCTTAGAGCGTGTCCGTCGATGCTCTGAGCGTTGTCCAAGAGGCGGCGCGGGAAGCAAAGCTGGTGTGGGCTTATACACATAAGGAGTTTCTTATGAAGAAGACATGGCTATTTCTGGCGTGTGTTTTGTATTCAGCACTCGCGCTGTTTGCGCAGGATGCGGGTGATTTTCAGACAGAGCTTGCGAATGGGCAAGTTACCATTATTGGTTATAGCGGAAGCGCGGAAGATGTTCACATCCCAGACAGGATAAACGGGAGGCCGGTTAGCTCCATCGGGTATGAGGCGTTTGCTGAGACGCGATTAACGAGTGTAACGATTCCGAACAGCGTTACCTCCATCGGGGATCATGCGTTTGCTGGGACGCCCTTAGCGAGTATAACGATTCCGAACAGCGTTACCTCCATCGGGGATTATGCGTTTGCTTGGACGCGATTAACGAGTGTAATGATCCCGAACAGCGTTACTTCCATTGGGGAAAGGGCTTTTGCTGGGACGGACGTAACGAGTGTAACGATCCCGAACAGCGTTACCTCCATCGGGAAGTGGGCGTTTTTTGCGACGGACTTAACGAGTGTAACGATCCCGAACAGCGTTACTTCCATCGGAGAATGGGCCTTTGCTGAGACACCACTAATGAGTGTAACGATCCCGAACAGCGTTACCTCTATCGGGGTTTATGCGTTTTACAGGACATCTTTAACGAGTATAACGATTCCAAACAGCGTTGCCTCCATCGGGGATTATGCGTTTGCTGTGACACAATTAACGAGTGTAACGATCCCGAATAGCGTTACCTCCATCGGGAAAGGGGCGTTTGCTGCTTGTTCACGTCTTACTACAATAACGGTTGATGTTCAAAATTCCAGCTTTAGCAGCGCAGACGGCGTATTATTTTCCAAAGACATGAAGACGCTTGTCGTGTATCCCGGTGGAGAATCACCTCATTATACGATCCCAGACAGCGTTACCTCCATCGGGGAAGCGGCGTTTTATGGGACGTCCTTAACGAGTGTAACGATACCGAACAGCGTTACTTCCATCGGGGAATGGGCCTTTGCTGAGACACCACTAACGAATGTAACGATACCGGACAGCGTTTCCTCCATCGGGGATTATGCGTTTTCTAGGACGTCCTTAACGAGTGTAACGATACCGAACAGCGTTACTTCCGTCGGGGAAAGGGCCTTTTCTATGACGCCGCTAACGAGTGTAACGATCCCGGACAGCGTTACTTCCGTCGGGGATTATGCGTTTTACAGGACATCTTTAACGAGTGTAACGATCCCGAACAGCGTTACCTCCATCGGGAAAGGGGCGTTTGCTGAGACGCCGCTAACGAGTGTAACGATTCCAAACAGCGTTACCTTTATCGGGTATGGGGCTTTTTCTGAGACGGACTTAACGAGTGTAACGATCCCGAACAGTGTTAGCTCCATCGGAGATTATGCGTTTTACAGGACATCTTTAACGAGTGTAACAATACCAGACAGCGTTACCTCTATCGGGGAAAGAGCGTTTGTTAATTGTTCACGTCTTACTACCATAACGGTTGATGTCGAAAATTCCAGCTTTAGCAGCGTAGACGGCGTATTATTTTCCAAAGACATGAAGACGCTTATCACGTATCCTGGAGAGAAATCGCCTAGTTATACGATCCCGAACAGCGTTACCTCCATCGGGTATGGGGCCTTTTATGAGACACCACTAACGAGTATAACGATCCCGGACAGTGTTGCCTCCATCGGGGCTTATACGTTTGCTGGGACACCACTAACGAGTGTAACGATCCCGGACAGCGTTACCTCTATTGGGGATTATGCGTTTGCTAGGACGTCCTTAACGAGTGTAACGATCCCCAATAGTGTTATCTCTATCGGGAAAGAGGCGTTTGATTACAGGGTGGAGATAATCAAAGTGGACAGTGGGTCAAAGAAAGCTGTGTCTGTGTCTCCTGTGATCACCGTGGTGAATAATACCGGATATACTTTTTACCATGTATATATCAGTCCCTCTGATAATGATACGTGGGGAAAGGATGTATTGGGAAACCGGGTGTTATATGACGGACAGTCATTCAAGTATGCGCTTCCTTCTAGTGGGACATGGGATATACAGGCAGAAGACAGTGATGGGGATACCTATACACGCTCTCTCGTGATCACTGCTAATACAACATTGACGCTGACCTTAGAGGATTTGGATTAAGCGCCACGTTCAGCGGCGCGGGAAGCAAAGCCGGTGTGGGCTTATACACACAAGGAGTTTCTTATGAAGAAGGCATGGCTGTTTCTGGCGTGTGTTTCATGCTTGGCGCTCACGCTATGCACACAGGATACGGGTGATTTCCAGACAAAACTTGCTAATAGGCAGGTTACCATTATTGGTTATAGCGGAAGCGCGGAAGATGTTCACATCCCAGACAGGATAAACGGGAGGCCGGTTACCTCCATCGGGGAGCGGGCGTTTGCTGAGACGTCCTTAACGAGTGTAACGATCCCGAACAGTGTTACCTCTATCGGGGAGTGGGCGTTTTATGAGACGCTTCTAACGAGTGTAATGATCCCAAACAGCGTTACCTCCATCGGGGAGATGGCGTTTTATAGGACGTCCTTAACGAGTGTAACAATACCGAACAGCGTTACCTCCATCGGAGGAGGGGCGTTTTCTGGAACGCAACTAGCGAGTGTAACGATTCCGAACAGCGTTAGCTCTATTGGGGATGGGACGTTCTCTGGGACGCAATTAACGAGTGTAACGATACCGGACAGCGTTACCTCTATTGGGGATGGGGCGTTTTCTGATTGTTCACGTCTTACTACAATAACGGTTGATGTCCGAAATTCAAAGTTTAGCAGTGCAGACGGCGTATTATTTTCCAAAGACCTGAAGACGCTTGTCGTGTATCCCGGTGGAAAATCACCTCATTATACGATCCCGGATAGCGTTACCTCTATTGGGGATTATGCGTTTGCTGGGACGTCCTTAACGAGTGTAACGATACCGAACAGCGTTACTGCTATCGGGGAAGGAGCGTTTGATGGGACGCCCTTAACGAGTGTAACGATACCAAACAGCGTTACCTCCATCGGGGCGAAGGCGTTTATTTTTACGCCCTTAACGAATATAACGATTCCGAACAGTGTTACCTCTATCGGAGATTATGCGTTTCATGGGACGCAATTAACGAGTGTAACGATTCCGAACAGTGTTACTTCCATTGGGTATTATGCGTTTGCTAGGACGCCCTTAACGAGTGTAACGATCCCGAACAGTGTTACCTCTATCGGGGGTTATGCGTTTTATGCGACGCCCTTAACGAGTGTAACAATCCCGGACAGCGTTACCTCCATCGGGGAAGGGACGTTTTCTAGGACGCAATTAACGAGTGTAATGATTCCGAACAGCGTTACCTCCATCGGGGATGAGGCCTTTGCTAGGACGCCCTTAACGAGTGTAACGATTCCGAACAGTGTTACCTCTATCGGGGACAATGCGTTTGCTTGGACGGACTTAACAACGGTAATGATTCCGAACAGCGTTACTTCCATTGGGAGGGTGGCATTTGATGATGATGTGAAGATAATCAGGGAGGATGGCGGATCAAATAAAAGTTTGTCTGAGTCTCCTGTGATCACGGTGGTGAATAATACCGGATATATTCTTTACAATTTATATATCAGCCCCTCTGACAGTGATACGTGGGGAAAGGATGTATTGGGAGGCGTGTTATATAAAGGACAGTCATTCAAGTATGCGCTTCCTTCCAGTGGGACCTGGGATATACAGGCGGAAGATAGCGATGAGGGTACTTATACACGCCGTCTCGTGATCACTGCTGATACAACATTGGCGCTGACCCAAGAGTATGTGGATTAGGCGTCATATTCAGCGGCGCAGGAAGCAAAGCCGGTGTTGGCTATACACACAAGGAGTTTCTTATGAAGAAGGCATGGCTGTTTCTGGCGTATGTTTCATGTTTGGCGCTCACGCTATGCACACAGGATACGGGTGATTTCCAGACAAAGCTTGTGAATAGGCAGGTTACCATTATTGATTATAGCGGAAGCGAGGAAGATGTCCGCATCCCAGACAGGATAAACAGGAGGCCGGTTAGGTCCATCGGAGAAGGGGCCTTTGCTAAGACACCATTAACGAGTGTAACGATTCCGGATAGCGTTACCTCCATCGGGGCTTATGCGTTTGCTGAGACACCATTAACGAGTGTAACGATTCCGAACAGCCTTACCTCCATTGAGGAAGGGGTGTTTTATATGACGGACTTAACGAGTGTAACGATACCGGACAGCGTTACCTCCATCGGTGAGCTGGCGTTTTATGGGACACGATTAAAGAGTGTAGCGATCCCGAACAGCGTTACTTCCATCGGTGATGGTGCGTTTTCTAATACGGACTTAAGGAGTGTAACGATCCCGAACAGCGTTACCTCTATCGGGAATAAGGCGTTTTCTGAGACGCTTCTAACGAGTGTAATGATCCCAAACAGCGTTACCTCCATCGGGGAGCGGGCGTTTGCTACTCGTTCAAGTCTTACAATAACGGTTGATGTCCGAAGTTCCAGCTTTAGCAGTGTAGACGGCGTATTATTTTCCAAAGACCTGAAGACGCTTGTCGCGTATCCTAAGGGAAAATCACCTCATTATACAATTCCGAACAGTGTTACCTCCATTGAGGGTGAGGCCTTTGCTTATACGCCACTAACGAGTGTAACGCTCCCGAACAGCCTTACCTCCATCGGTGGTGGTGCGTTTGCTGGGACGTCCTTAACGAGTGTAACGATTCCGAACAGTGTTACCTTCATCGGGGAAGCGGCGTTTGCTTGGACTGACTTAACGAGTGTAACGATACCGAACAGCGTTACCTCCATCGGAGAATGGGCGTTTGCTTATACGCCACTAATGAGTGTAACGATACCAAACAGCGTTGCCTTCATCGGGGAAGCGGCGTTTGCTTATACGCAATTAACGAGTGTAACGATCCCAAACAGCGTTACTTCTATCGGGGATCATGCGTTTGCTGTGACACCATTAATGAGTGTAGCGATCCCGAACAGCGTTACCTCTATCGGGGATTATGCGCTTGCTTGGACGTCCTTAACGAGTGTAGCAATTCCGAACAGTGTTATCTCCATCGGGGAAGGGGTGTTTTATGAGACACCATTAGTGAGTGTAACGATCCCGAACAGCGTTACTTCCATCGGGAATCCGGCGGCGTTTGATCGTGATGTGGAGATAATCAGGGAGGGTAGCGGATCAAAGAAAAGTTTGCCTGTGTCTCCTGACTCACGTAGTGAATAATACCGGATATACTTTTTACTATGTATCTATTAGTCTTTCTGTCAGTGATACGTGGGGAAAGGATGTACTGGGAGACCAAGTTTTATATGACGGGCAGTCATTCAGATATGCGCTTCCCTCTAGTGGGGATATACAGGTGGAAGACAGCGATGAGGATACCTATACACACCCTGTAATCGTGGATGCATGGAACTAGTATGCGTCTGCGCATGGAACTAGTAATCGTGGACGCCTGAACCTAGTATGCGTGGACGCATGGAACTAGTATGTGCAGACACATAGAGCTAGTATGCGTGGACGCATGGAACTAGTAATCATGGACGCCTGAGCCTAGTATGCGTCTGCGCCTAAGCCTAATATGCGTGGACGCATGGAACTAGTATGCGTGGATGTAATCAGAGGAGACGCGATGAATAGGGGTAAACATCTGTTGGGTTTGCCTGTAAGATAAAACCAACGGGTCAAATTCCGTCCCTACATACCATTACACGCCGCCTCATGATCACTGCTGATACAACAGTGACGCTGGCCATAGCGGATTTGGATTAAGGGTCATGTTCAGCGGCACAGGAAATAAAGCCGGTGTGGGCTTATACACACAAGGAGTTTCTTATGAAGAAGCCATGGCTATTTCTGGCGTGCGTTTTGTATGCGGCGCCCGCGCTGTTTGCGCAGGATGCGGGTGATTTCCAGACAGAGCTTGCGAATGGTCAAGTTACCATTATTGGTTATAACGGAAGTGCGAAGGCTCTCCGTATCCCAGACAGGATAAACGGGATACCAGTTAGGTCCATCGGGGAGGATGCGTTTGCTGGGATGCCCTTAACAGGTGTAACGCTTCCGAACACCGTTACATCCATCGGGGCGAGGGCGTTTTATAGGACGCCTTTAATGAGTGTAATGATCCCAGACAGCGTTACCTCCATCGGGGAGGATGCGTTTGCTAGGACGCGATTAACGAGTGTAACGATCCCGAACAGCGTTACTTCCATCGGGGAGGGTGCGTTTGCTGAGACGTCCTCCTTAACGAGTGTAACGATCTCGAACAGCGTTACTTCCATCGGGGCGAGGGCGTTTGTTGGTTGTTCACGTCTTACTGCAATAACGGTTGATGTCCAAAATGCAAGGTTTAGTAGTGTAGACGGTGTATTATTTTCCAAAGACATGAAGACACTTGTTGTGTATCCTGGTGGAAAATCACCTCATTATACGATTCCAAACAGCGTTACCTCCATCGGGGAGCGGGCATTTTATAAGACACCCTTAACAAGTGTAACAATTCCGAACAGCGTTACCTCCATCGGGTACGAGGCCTTTGCTAGTACGTCCTTAACGAGTGTAACGATCCCGAACAGCGTTACCTCTATCGGGGAGCGGGCGTTTAATGAGACACCCTTAACGAGTATAACAATTCCGAACAGCGTTACCTCTATCGGGAATTATGCGTTTTATGCGACACGATTAAGGAGTATAGCGATTCCGAGTAGCGTTACCTCTATCGGGTATGAGGCCTTTGCTTCTTATTCACGTCTTACCGCAATAACAGTTGATGTTCAAAATTCAAGGTTTAGCAGTGTAGATGGCGTATTATTTTCCAAAGACCTGAAGACGCTTATCGCGTATCCTGGTGGAAAATCACCTGCTTATACGATACCGAACAGTGTTACCTCTATCGGGAATTATGCGTTTGCTCGGACACAATTAACGAGTGTAATGATTCCGAACAGTGTTACCTCCATCGGGAAAGGGGCGTTTTCTGGGACACAATTAACGAGTGTAATAATTCCGAACAGTGTTACCTCCATTGATGATTGGGCGTTTGCTAGTACATCCTTAACGAGTGTAACGATTCCAAACAGCATTATCTCCATCGGGGAAGGGGCCTTTGCTAATACATCCTTAATGAGTGTAACAATTCCGAACAGCGTTAGGTACATCGGGTATCGGGCGTTTGATCATGATGTGGAGATAATCAGAGCGGGTAGTGAATCAAAGAAAGACGTGTCTGTACCTCTTGAGATAACGGTGGTGAATAATACTGGATATACTTTTTACTCTGTATATATTAGTTCTTTTGGCAGTGGTACGTGGGGAAAGGATGTATTGGGAGACCAGGTGTTATATGACGGGCAGTCATTCAGGTATGCGCTTCCCTCTAGTGAGACATGGGATATCCGGGCGGAAGATAGTGATGGGGATACCTATACACGCCGCCTCATGATCACTGCTGATACAACAGTGAGGCTGACCCTAGAGGATTTGGATTAAACGTCATGTTCAGCGGCGCGGGAGCAAAGCTGAACGGGCTATAAACACAAGGAGTTTCTTATGAAGAAGCCATGGCTATTTCTGGCGTGTGTTTCGTGTTCGGAACTTGCGCTATTCACGCAGAATATGAGTGATTTCAAGATAAAGCTTGCGAATAAGCTACTTACCATTACTGGTTATAGCGGAAGCGCGCAAGATGTCCCGATTCCAGACATGATAAACGGGATGCCAGTTAGCGCCATCGAGAAAGAGGCGTTTTATCAGATACCCTTAACGAGGGTAACGATTCCAAACAGCGTTACCTTCATTGGGAAAAGGGCGTTTTATGGGACGCGATTAACGAGTATAACGATCCCGTACGGTGTTATATCCATCGGGGAAGGGGCGTTTGCATGGACGCCCTTAACGAGTGTAACGATCCCGTACGGCGTTAGGTCCATCGGGGAAGGGGCATTTGCGTGGACGCTCTTAACGAGGGTAACGATTCCAAACAGCGTTAAGTACCTCAGGGAACGGGCGTTTGCTGAGACGCTCTTAACGAGTGTAACGATCCCGAGCTACGTTAAGTACATCGGGACCGGGGTGTTTGCTGGTTGTTCACATCTTACTGCAATAACGGTTGATGTCCAAAATGCCAGCTTTAGTAGTGTAGACGGCGTATTATTTTCCAAAGACATGGAGACGCTTATCATGTATCCTGGGGGAAAATCACCTCATTATACGATTCCGAACAGCGTTACCTCCATCGGGAGGAAGGCGTTTTATGGTACGTCCTTAACGAGCGTAACGATTCCTGACAGCGTTACCTTCATCGGGGATTTTGCGTTTGCTAGTACATCCTTAACGAGTGTAACAATTCCGAGCGGCGTTACCTCCATCGGGAATTTTGCGTTTGCTAAGATACAATTAACGAGTGTAATGATACCGGACAGCGTTACCTCCATCGGGAAGCGGGCATTTGATGATGATGTGAAGATAATCAGAGCGGATTTGGATTAAGCGTCATGTTCAGCGGCGCAGAGCGCACATTGTGGCAATAAAAGTGAAACGAGACGCCGGTCTTTTGCTGCCGCCGGCCTCGTGTTCCACTTGTCTTGCGTTCCGCTTGTTTCTATTATCAGACTATGGCGTTTATTGAATTCAAAAATGTGTGCAAATACTATGGTCAGGGTGAACACAGCATCGTTGCCGTAGACAACATGAGCTTTGTCATTGAGAAGGGGGAACTCTGCGTGATCGTAGGGCCGAGCGGCGCGGGTAAAACCACGCTGCTGAACCTGCTTGGGGGCATAGATACCTGCGACAAAGGCGTCATCGTGCTGGATAACAGCCGTATCAGCAGTATGACCGAATGGCAGCTTACCAGACACCGGCGCTATGACGTGGGCTTTGTGTTCCAGTGTTATAACCTTATCCAGAACCTCACCGCCCTTGAAAACGTGGAACTCGCATCGGAAATCTGCCGCGAACCACTTGACTCAGCCAAAGTTCTGCTGAGTCTGGGGCTGGACGAGGGGCGGCTCAACACGTTTCCAGCGCAGCTTTCCGGCGTGGAACAGCAGAGCGTAGCCATTGCCCGCGCCCTGGTCAAAAACCCTAAGGTACTGCTCTGTGATGAGCCAACAGGCGCGCTTGATTACGAAGCCGGCAAGCGTATCCTGAGCCTCTTGCAGGAAAGCAGCCGCATAAGCGGCAAAACCGCCATCGTGATCACCCACAATCAGGCCATATCCCGTATGGCCAATCGCATTATTCATGTCAAGAATGGACAGGCGCTTGCTATAGAGCAAAACAGTCCCCTGCCTGTAGAACAGATCGAGTGGTGAAGTGAACAGAACTTTCAGTAAGACGATCTTTCGGGAAATCAAGCAAGGTGTTAGCCATTGCGCTGCTATCTTTGCTGTTGCCGCACTCAGCACTGGTTTCCTTTCCGGCCTGCTTGCCACCACGCCTGACATGAAAACCTCAATAGACCGCTACTTTGACCGCGTGAATATGATGGACATCGCCATCAAGGCAACACAGGGTCTCAGCGCCACTGATATTGAGGCGCTGCGCTCCTTGAGTGAAGTTGAGTATGCGCTGCCCGCCTATGTTACCGACGCCCTGATGAGCCAATCGCGTGATGAAACGCTCGCGGTACGCATCTACGGTCTGCCGCTGGCGCAGATGAACGGCTCTCGCTTCGTGAACCGCATGGAGCTTATCGAAGGCGCGTTCCCCAGTCAGGAAAACGAGTGTCTGGTACAGCAGGGCGGCGGCTACTTTGAGCATATCGCGCCCGGAACCACACTTCGCATTGGTGATGAAAGCGATATATACCGCGTTACTGAGTACAAAGTTACCGGCGTTGTAAAAAGCCCGCTCTATATATCCACTGGGCGCGAAAGCAGCGATGTGGGAAGCGGACAGCTTAATACCGTGATCTATGTATATGAGTCCGCGTACGCGCTTTCCGCCTACACCGATTGTTATATCACGCTGAAAAACACTCGCAGCCTCACCACCTTCACCAACGCCTATCAGACCCGCGTGGATCGGGCGCTTGCCCGAATTGAGGCCCTAGGTATACAGCGGGCCGGGCTTCGTAAACAGGAGCTTCTTGATGAAACGCGCCGCATTGCTGGTAAAAGCGTGGCGACTGCTGAAGCTGAATTCCTTGACGCGAAACTCGCCGCGGAGCAGGAACTGAGCGCCGCCCGAATTGCGCTGGATACAGCGTGGGAAGAAATCACGGCTGAAGAAGCACAGCTCGCAAATGAGGAGGAGCAGCTTGCCGAAGGCCGCGCCCAATTCACCCGCGAACAAGAACAGATCGCCGCGCTGTTTTGGGAACAGGAAGCCAGGCTGCGGAGCAGCGGAGCGGACCTTACCTCAGCGCGGGCAAAGCTGGAGGTAAGCAAGCAAGAGCTTGACAACGCGCAAGCCGGCATCGAAAAGACCCGGAACTCATGGCTGAGAATGTTGTTTCCCAGTGCGCGCCGGGAAGTAACGGAATATGACGCCGAGATCGCCGCATATAACGAGGGCATAGCCGCTGTTGAGGCGCATGAAGCGGACCTGGCGAAGAACCGCCAGCGCCTTGCTGAAGCACGAGAAGCGGACGGGGCTGAATTAACCAAAACGCAGGAAGAACTTGACGCGGCTGAACTGGAGATCATCTCCAAGCGATGGCGCCTCGCTGAAGCGCGTCTGCGCCTCGCCGAAGACGAGGCCGAGTACGAGCGCCGCACCCAGGAAGCAGAAGATCATCTGCGTACCAGCAGCGATGAAATCGCGGCTGCAAGGCGGGATGTGGCCGGCATACAGTCCAACGCCCAGCCAGAGTGGTATGTGCTTGATCGCAACAGCAACGTAGGCTGCGTAACCTATCGCGTCAACGTGGAAAAAATTGATACGGTTACCAAAGTCTTTCCCTTGTTTTTCCTGCTCGTCGCGGCGCTCGTCGCCTTCTTCACCATGACCCGCATGGTCAAGGAGGAACGGATACAGATCAATGTGCTTAAGGTCTTGGGTTATCAGAAACTGAGCATCCTCACCAGATACCTTATCTACTGCGGGATAAGCGGCGCGGCTGGTTCCGTAGTTGGTATGCTTGGCGGCTTCTGGGGTTTGCCCCTGCTTATCTATAACGCCTTTGCTAAGATATACCAGTTACCGCCGTTCATAGCCAGCTTCAACTGGTTATATGGCCTTATCGCCTGCGGTCTAGTGCTGGTCTCAGTCGTGGGCGCCACAATCTATGCCTGCTCTCACGCGCTCTGGGAAAAGCCCGCGTCGCTCATGCTGCCTTGCCCGCCAAAAGCGGGCAAGCGCGTTTTCCTTGAATACCTGCCCATCTGGAAGCGCCTGAAATGCATCTACAAGGTAACTGCGCGAAACCTTATCCGCCAGAAGAGCCATTTCCTTATAAGCGTCATTGGCATCGCCGCTTGTACCGCGCTCACGCTTGCCGGTTTCGGCCTAGGTGATTCCTTGGTCAATGTTACCCACACCCAGTTTGAGGACATTTTTATCTATAATATGCAGCTTGGTTTATCAGATGAGAGCGATAGAACTAACGTGATGCCAGAACTGCTTTCCGCGTTTAGCGACTGGACGTTTCTGCGTAACGAGTCCGGTGTTATTATCGCCAACAGTGAGCGGGTAAACACGCTGCTTATCACCCCGAAAAACGCGAGCAGCTTCCCCGCTTTTATAAACCTGCGCTCACGGCTGACGAAAAAGGCCATACCCTTTACGGACGATTCGGTTATACTCACGGAAAGCGTTGCCACCGCGCTCAGACTGAAGGTTGGCGACCACTTCACGCTGGAAAACAGCGCCGGATCGCGTGCCACACTCACGCTCACCGGCATCACCGAAAACTATGTTGGCGTAACTTGTTACCTCGGCCCCGCTGTGTATGAGCGTTGCTTCGGCGTTCCTGTGTACAAAACCATCTGGGTACACACCGGCCCGCTCAGACCTGCTGAACAGGACGCGCTTGTTCAGCGTCTGCTCGCAGACAGCGTTGTAATGAGCGTGGAATTCACCTCGCAGATACAGGCATCGTACAAACGCCTGCTGGGTAGCATTGGTTTTGTGGTAGCCATGCTCATTGCCACTGCTGGCGCGCTTGCAATGATTGTGTTATACAGCCTGACGAACCTACACATTAACGAGCGAACGCGGGAAACCGCCATCCTGCGTGTATTAGGGTTCCACCACGAGGAGACCGCCGCGTCTATCTTTCGAGAAATCGCCATGTTAAGCATTGCGGGTACGGCGCTGGGGCTTGTCCCAGGCGTTTTCCTTCACCGCTTCATCATCAGCGTCGCTGAAAACACCAGCCTTATGTTCGGACGTCATATCAGCCCATTCAGCTTTATCTTTTCCACGTTCATCATGCTGGTCTTTTCCACAATCGTTAGTATGTTCATGCTGAAAACTCCACGCCATTAACACGGCCCCTCAATGAAAGTGATTGACGTCTCTGACACCTCCCAATGTCTCTGACACCAACCGTCTCTGACACCAACCGTCTGACACCTCCCAATGTCTCTGACACCAACTGTCTGACACCTCCCAATGTCTCTGACACCAACCATCTCTGACACCAACTGTCTGACACCTCCCAATGTCTCTGACACCAACTGTCTGACACCTCCCAATGTCTCTGACACCAACTGTCTGACACCTCCCAATGTCTCTGACACCAACTGTCTGACACCTCCCAATGTCTCTGACACCAACCATCTCTGACACCAACTGTCTGACACCTCCCAATGTCTCTGACACCAACCGTCTCTGGCACCAACTGTCTCACACCTCCCAATGTCTCTGACACCAACCGTCTCTGACACCAACCAATGGTCTCTGACACCAACCAATGTCTCTGAACTAGATCAACCTAACTCTAAACTCCGCTCGTTCTGCTCGGAGCGTCGCTTGTTCTACTCAGAACCCCGCTCGTTCTACTCGGAGCGTCGTTTGTTCTGCTCAGAGCGTCGCTCGTTCTACTCAGAGCGTCGCTCGTTCTGCTCAGAGTGTCGCTCGTTCTACTCGGAGCGTCGCTTGTTCTGCTTGGAGCATCGCTCGTTCTACTCGGAACCCCGCTTGTTCTACTCAGAACCCCGCTTGTTCTACTCAGAGCGTCGTTTGTTCTGCTCCAAACTCCGCTTGTTCCACTCAGAGCGTCGTTTGTTCCACTCAGAGCGTCGCTTGTTCTGCTCGGAGCGTCGTTTGTTCTACTCGGAACCCCGCTTGTTCTGCTCAGAGTGTCGCCTGTTCTACTCGGAGCGTCGTTTGTTCTACTCAGAGAGTCGTTTATGTAGCTTGGAACCAGATTAGTTTAGCTCTGCGCTCCGATGGCCGTGTTCTTAACTTCGGTGATTTTAGGAAACAGCGGCGCTTACATAAAAAAATCGAAATTCGGCCTACTTGACAAAAAATGAGTTTCTATATATAGAAACACTATACTTATTAGCGAATACGTCTTTGGACGGAGTCGCTGGGTACCGGCGCCTTGTGGCGTCGAGTTCTATCAAAAGGAGTTCTTATGGAACAGCTTATGGAAAAAGGGGCCGTTAAACGGGAAGTTGCGGCGCGGGAAAGAAAGGGATTGGGGATTCGTGAGGTATTGCTCATCGGTATTTTGCTGGCGGCTGGGGCTGTACTCAAATTCTTCGTGGGTTCAGTGATTAACTTTGGGATGAAACCGAACTTCATTATCGCCATGTACTGCCTCGTGATCCTGTTGATAAGGCCGCGCCTCATAGAGGCGGCAATCATCGGCCTTCTTGCTGGCGCTATCTGCCAGTTCTTCCCTGGTCAGCCCTATATCAATTTTGCCAGCGAGCTTGCCGGGGCATTGGCCATGTGCCTTCTGATCCGGCTTCCACTGGAGCGGATCAAGATTCCGGTGAAGACCGTGTTCTGCGCGTTTGTGAGTACGCTGGTCTCTGGGTTCAGCTTTATCGGCATCATGTACCTCATGTACTACACGGGTGTTGACATCACGCCAACCCCGCTGGCGATCTTTATGGCAATCATCTTTGGCACTGCCACGATCAATGCGGTTATTGTGCAGATACTGTATGTGCCGCTCAGACTTGCCCTAAAGATAAACGATGGTAAATGATGATAAGCGTTAATGGCTTAACATTCCGCTACGCCGGGGCCACGCGGGACGCGCTCTCGAAGATCAGTCTGGAAATCGCTGACGGCGACTTTATTGGGATCATTGGTCCTTCGGGCGCGGGGAAATCTACGCTCACCTTTGCTATAAACGGGGTTGTGCCGCACCACTATTCTGGGGACTTTTACGGCAGTGTTACGGTGAACGGCCTTGATACGGTGGATGCGGGAACGGAAAACCTCTCGCGTATTGTGGGGAGCGTGTTTCAGGACATTGACGCTCAGATGGTTGCCGGAGTGGTGGAGGACGAACTTCTTTTTGGCCTTGAAAACTTCGGTGTTCCCCGCGACGAGATTGAAACACGGATGAGCGAAGCGTTGTCTATGGCTGGTATCGCGGATTTGCGACACCGCTCGCTCAATTCCCTTTCCGGCGGACAGAAACAGAAGACCGCCATTGCCGCGATTACAGCCCTGCGCCCAAAGCTGATCGTGCTTGATGAGCCGACCGGCGAGCTTGACCCTTACTCAAGCCGCAGAATTTTTGAGTATTTGAAGGAACTCAACGAGCAATACGGCATGACTATTATCATTGTTGAGCAGAAGATCATGCTCTTGTGTGAATTTGTCCGCCGTCTGCTTGTGCTGGACCACGGTGTTCTGTTGCTGGAAGGCCCGGTTAAAGACGTGCTGCAACACGCTGGCGTGCTTGAAGAAAGCGGCGTCAGCATCCCCCGCGTTACAACCTTGGGCAAGCGTTTACGTGAGCAGGCTTTGTATCAGGGGAACCTGCCGCTCAATCTTGGGGAAGGGCTTGCCATGACGCGGCAGGCGCTGGCGCACGGAGCTGCCTATGCTGCGCTTTGATAAGGTATGTTTTGGCTATGACGCTGGGTCTATCATACGCGACGTGTCCTTTGAGATAGAGGCCGGGCAATGTGTTGCCCTGCTTGGCGAAAACGGGGCGGGGAAATCGACCCTGTGCAGGCTGTGCAACGGCCTTTTGAAGCCGTCATCGGGAACAGTTACGCTTGCCGGTAAGGATACCAGAAGCGTGCGGGTGAGCGACTTAGCGCGTACCGCGGCGTATCTGTTTCAGAATCCTGATCGCCAGATTTGCCAGAACACTGTACGGGAGGAAATCATGTTTGGCCTTGAATACGTGGTGTCAGACATTGAGGAGCAGCGCCGCCGTTGTGAGCGGATGCTTTCGCTCTTTGCCCTGGACCCTGTCCGGGAACCATTCAGCATGAGCCGGGGAGAGCGGCAGCAGCTTGCCCTTGCCTCAATACTTGCCCGTGAACCCGCGCTGCTTATCCTTGATGAGCCGACCACCGGCTTGGATTACCGCGAATGTATGCTCATTATGGAGATTATTTCCCGTCTCCACAAAGAAGGCACGACCATCCTCATGATTTCTCATGACATGGAAGTGGTTGCTGATTTTGCGGAACGGGCGCTTGTTCTGAGCAAGGGACGGCTCATTGGCGACGACACGGTGCGGGTGCTTATGAAGAACCGCGCACTGCTCAGCGAAGCCTCTCTGCTGCCGGCGCAGATACCGGCGCTTGCCCTTGAACTGGGTCCTGGTTTTGAGGACGTGTTTACGATTGACGATATGCTGAAGCGGATAAAGGAGGCGCAATGAACGGATTGCTTGATTATGTTGACGGCGATTCTTTTTTATACCGCCTCAATCCCCTGATGAAACTGTTGCTTGCGTTTACACTCTGCGCCGTCTGTTTCATAAGCGACAAGCTGCTCTTTGTCCTGGGCGTCATCATTGTGAACCTCTGCCTTTCAGCCACAGCCGGACTTGTATCCCGCACGTTCAGGGTCATGCTCTCGCTGCTAAAGCTATCCATTGTGTTGTTTCTGGTACAGATATTCTTTGTTCGGGAAGGAACGATCCTGCTCACGCTTCCCCTGAACATCTACATCACGGACCGGGGCCTGCTTTTTTCCCTGCTCTTTGTAACCCGCCTCATCGCGGCAACCATGCCCTTAACCCTGATCTTGTCTGTAACCAAAATGACCGATATTTCAAACGCGCTGACTCAGAAGCTGCACATTCCCTATAAATATACCTTTGTGCTCACCACAGCGATCCGCTTCATCCCCCTGTTTGCCGCTGAGATGGCCGGAATCATAGAAGCGCAAGTTGCGCGGGGCGTTGAGTTTGATACCAAAAACTTCTTCAAGAAGATAAAGCTGATCCTGCCGCTCTGCGTCCCACTGCTTATCTCTTCGGTGCGGAAGATCGAGGGCGGCGCTATTTCCGCTGAACTGCGGGGGTTCAATCTGCGGAAGCGGGACAGCGCTTATAAGCACTATCCGTTCACCGCGAGAGACGCCGCTGTATTCTGCCTCTGCGTGATCCTCGTTGCTGCTGCGCTGTACGTATAGGGCGGGCGCGCAGAACCAGACCGGCGCCGCCCTGAACGTGGCTTGAGACGTGGTGAGACATGAGTGAGCGTTGGTGTCAGAGACGTTGATGTCAGACGTGTGGTGCCAGAGACGTAGTATGTCATGGGTGAGCGGTGGTGCCAGAGACGTTGGTGTCAGACGTGTGGTGCCAGAGACGTTGGTGAGATATGGGAGCGTTGGTGCCAGAGACATGGTGCCAGACATGTGGTGCCAGAGACGTTGGTGTCAAACGTGTGGTGCCAGACATGTGGTGGACGTGTGGTGCCAGGGCGTGTGGTGCCAGAGACGTAGTGAGACATGGGTGTTGGCACCAGACCTGTGGTGTCAGAGACGTGGTGAGTCATGGGTGAGCGTTGGTGCCAGAGACGTTAGTGTCAGACATGGTGCCAGACGTGTGTGTTATGGGTGAGACGTTGGTGTCAGATATGTGGTGCCAACGGACGCGGGTGCCAGAGACGTTGGGGCCAGACATGTGGTGCCAGAGACGTTGGTGAGACACGGGTGAGCGTGTGGTGCCAGAGACATGGTGTGTCATGGGTGAGCGTTGATGCCAGAGACATGGTGTCAGACGTGTGGTGCCAACGTGGGTGCCAGAGACATGGTACCAACGAAACTCGCTGGCCTTTTCTAGGATGCTCACGCCAAATTGATCTCGACGCAATCGGAATGTTCTGCTAAATTATAGATATGCAAGCACTTATGAATGTTCTGGCAACTCTTACCAGTCTCTACATGATCCTGATCTTTGTGCGGATCATGCTTACTTGGTTCAGCGGGGCTCAGTATGGCAGACCGCTCGAAATCCTCAGCGGCATTACCGACCCGTATCTGAACTGGTTCCGGCGCTTTACTGTGCTGCGAATCGGTATGCTGGACTTATCCCCGATTGTGGCAATGACGGCGCTCTCGCTCGTGAATCAGGTCTTCCTGACTCTTGCGCGCTATGGGCATATCAAGCTGGGGATCATTCTGGCAATACTGGTATCAGCACTATGGTCGGTGGCGTCTTTTCTGCTGGGCTTCTTCGCCGTGGTACTTATACTGCGGCTGATCGCTTACCTAGCGCGACAGGACATCTACTACAACCCCTTCTGGAAGATTGTGGACACCATTTCCCAGCCAGCGCTGTACCGTATCAAGCGAATTCTCTTTGGGCCGCGTGTCGTCAATTACCGGAACGGTCTCATCGTATCGATCTTGGCTCTGGTTGGTATTGCCGCAGGTCTCCACTTTCTGGTTGGTTTCACGGTTTCGTTGCTGGAACGCTTTCCCCTATAAGCATGTTTTTGCGGGAACTAAGCGCGTCGCTTGACCATATCAAAGGCGTGGGTACTGAGCTGAGGAGTGCGTTTACCCACCTCGGCGTTACTAGTGTGGGCGGGCTTTTGTGCTATTATCCCCGCGATTGGGAGGACCGAAGCCGGATTGTTCCCATCAGGGACTTTCAGCACGCGACCGTGTGTACAATGGTTCGGGTCATTGCCCATGACTGGTTCGGCTTTGGGGCGATGAAGACCCTCAAGGTTCATGTTGAGGATACGAGTGGACAAGGGGTGCTGGTCTGTTTCAAGCGTTCCTTTCTTGAAAACCAGCTTGTGGTAGGGAAGCAATACTGGCTTTGGGGAACGTTCTTCTATAAATATGGGGAGATTCAGTCCAGTAACTTTGAGATAGAGGCGGTGCAGGGCAACACGAGCAAGAATTTTGGACACATTATGCCGGTGTACCGTTTAAGCGCGAAGTTAAGGGTTGGTACGTTGCGGCGCTGTATAAAACAGGCGCTTGAGCAGTACGCCAAGCCGCTTGAGGACGAATTACCGGCGTACCTCATTGAGCGCCGGAGGCTTTTTCCCAAGTCGCAGGCAATCAGGGCGATTCATTTCCCTGATTCGCTTGAGGAACTAGAGCTGGCAAAACAAACGCTCGTCTATGAAGAGCTTTTTTACCTTGAAATAGTGATAGCAAAACGAGCGATTGAGCGGCGTCTGTCGCCGGGCGGACAATTGCCTGACGCGCCGGTTTCGCCTTTACAAAGGCGTCTGCTTGAGCGTCTGCCCTTCAGCCTGACCGAGGGGCAGCTTGCGGCGCTTGCTGATATTAACCGCGATATGGACGGGCCATTCCCTATGGCGCGGTTGATTCAGGGCGACGTTGGTTCGGGGAAGACGCTGGTGTCGTTTCTGGCAGCGCTCAGGGCGTCTGAAATGGGCGGACAGGCGGCGCTTCTGGCTCCCACCGAGTTACTGGCACGCCAGCACGCGGAAAACGCGGCGCTGCTTCTGGAACCGCTTGGTCTGCGGCCTGCGTTTCTCACTGGTAACATCAGATCATCAGGACGCGCCCGGCTTCTCAAAAACCTTGCGCTTGGTCAAATTGACTTTGTGATAGGAACCCACGCGCTTTTCTCAAGAGATGTGTATTATAGGAACCTGCGGCTGGTCGTGATTGATGAACAGCACCGCTTCGGGGTTTTACAGCGTCAGGCAATTGTGGAGAAGGGTGATCAGCCAGACCTCATGATGATGAGCGCCACGCCTATACCGCGCACGCTGGCGCTCACGGTTTTCGGGGACATGGACGTATCGATCATTCGGGACATGCCGCCGGGGAGGAAGCCGGTTATCACGCATCTCGCGCTTCAATCCAATGAGACGCGGGTCTATGACTTTGTGCGGCAACAGCTTGCGGCAGGCAGGCAGGCATACTTCGTGTATCCGCTTATTGAGGCTGATGAAAACAAATCACTCAAAGACGCTGAGTCTATGGCAAAGCGGCTTTCTGAGGAAATTTTCCCTGAGTACGATATGTCGCTGATTCACTCAAAGCTGAGTGAGGAGGAAAAGCGGATAACCATGGAAAACTTCCGGCAAGGCATAATTCGTGTGCTTGTGGCTACAAGCGTGGTTGAGGTGGGCGTTGACGTACCAAATGCTACCTGCATGGTTATTGAACACGCCGAGCGTTTCGGGCTTTCCGCCTTGCATCAGTTGAGAGGCCGCGTGGGGCGAGGCAGCGAGCAGTCTTACTGTTTCCTTGTTTATACTAATGACGAGAACAATCGCCTCTCCGATGATGGCAAGGAGCGGCTTAAAGTGATGAAGAACAGCGTGGATGGTTTTGTTATTGCCGAGGAAGACCTGCGGCTCCGCGGGCCGGGGCAGATCGCGGGGACTGAGCAGTCAGGCAACATTGGTTTAAGCATCGCTGATCTGGTGCGGGACATAAACATCCTTGAACACGCCCGCGCCGATGCTTTCGCTATGCTGGAAGCAGACCCTGATCTGCTCCAAAGCGATCACCAATGTGTCGCGCAGGTACTCAAACGCGCCCCGCCCTTTGCCAACGTTGCCTTATAGCCAGCCACCCTTCACACCAGCCAATGGCTGACACCACTCACACTACACCAGCCAATGGCTGACACCACTCACTACTGTTCCAAGAGCGACAGTAGCGCCTCGTTGCCGGTGTTTTTCCCCATCTGCGTGATGAGCGCCGCCATGTCCCGCGCCGGCGGCGCGTAGAGCTTTTTTCCAAGCGTAACAAGCGAGAGCGCGTGCAGCCCAAGACGGGCGAGCAGGGGGCGCTCCTCAAATGGATCGCCGTGCCAGCCGCGCTTGAACGACGAGAGCAATACTGGTTTCTGACTCCGGCCATACAGAGGATCGCAGACCAGCGGATAACCCAGACTCGCCAGATGAACACGAATCTGGTGAGTACGTCCGGTTTCAGGTAGCACCTCAATCGCGCTATAGGTTCCCACGCTTCCCAGAAGCCTGAACACGGTACGCGACTTTTTGCCCTGATACCGGTCGACGATGGTACGGTGCTGCTTATCCCCGTCTGGCACCAGGGGAAGCTCGCAAGTGGTTTCAGCCCATGCTGGTCTGCCGTGGACAATGGCGATGTAGCGTTTCTTGACCAGCCTGTTCTCAAACGCGATTGAAAGCCGCCGGTGAGTCTCCTCATCTCTAGCAAACAGCACCAGCCCCGACGTGTCGCGGTCAATGCGATGTACCGTGAACACGCGGTAGGGCAAAAGCAGGTCTAGCCGTTCTTTTGCCGCCTCCCAGCGGTCGCCCCCTACCGCGACACCCGAAGCCTTATTCACCGCCACAATCTGCTTATCTTCATACACCACGCTAAAGAGCGCCTGCTTTTTCATGTTTTGTATCTTGGAATACTGTTTTTCGACTGTCAAGAAGTCCCGGAATGGTTTCTAAGACTTGTGGAATACAGCCCGCAAGTCGCGGAACACCTTCCCTCAAGAACGGCGGGGCGGATAAGCGAACCGTGAACTCGCGGGCTGTGGCCGTAGACTTGTGAGCTGTAGCCCTGAACTCGTGGAACACCTTCCGCAAGTTGTGGAATACTTTCCCTCAAGAACGACGATTTCATGGGCGGCGAAGGGATGGTTTGATGGCTGGAAACAGTATGCCTCATGAGGAACGGGCTCTGCTCATTACAAGCCCGGCAAGAGTGGTGATCCTGAGTGCCCTAGCTTTTCAGATACTTATGCTCCCGAAAGGACTCATCCTAACCTTGCACAGCGGGCAATCAATACGATTAAGGGGACTGGAAAAACGGCAAGAGCCCGTATGCCAGGATATACAAGTCCATAGAGCGGCACAGAAAAGAAGCGGGTGAGAAAGTCTCTGAGGTTGCGCGTACCGGAAGTTCCACACGCCTCTTGAACGTCCTGTATGCCGTATGCTATACTCCAGCTAGGAGGTCCAGAAGCGACAGTCATGGCCGAAACACAGGTAAAAACGAAAAGAAGGGTAGCCGACTACGGTGAAGTCTACACCGCCCCTCGGGAAGTCAACGCCATGCTTGATCTGATTAAACAGGAAACCGAACGCATAGAATCCCGCTTTCTCGAACCCGCTTGCGGCAACGGTAACTTCCTTATCGAAGTCCTTGCCCGCAAACTGACAAAAATTGCCGCCCGATATGGGAAAAGCCGCCTTGAATACGAACGCTACGCTGTCGCCGCCGTTGCAAGCCTCTATGGAATCGACATACTGGAAGACAACGTCTGTGAATGTCGCAGCCGCCTTTATAATTATTTTACCAGTCACTACATAAACCGCTTTGGCCTATTTCCGAACGACGACCTCCCGAATACCGTCAAATACATATTAGACCGGAACATCGTGTGGGGCGACGCCTTGACCCTGCAAACCGTAGATGAAAGCCCCCGTCCCATCGTGTTTTCCGAATGGTCACTGCTCATGGGAGGCATGGTCAAACGCCGGGACTTTTCGTTTTCCGAACTTCTTTACCAGTCCGAGAATAACTCCATGCCTCTCTTTTCCGACATCGGTGAAGACATATGCATCCCCGAACCGGAAAAAGAGTTCCCCCCGGTGCATTACCTCAAAATATGGGATATGGAGGCATTTATGTTAAAGGAGGTAATTATTTGATGCCGCGTATCATAACAAGTATACTCTTGTTTATTAGTTCATTCTCCCCCCTTTTTTTAATTTTTGTTGTTAGAGATTTTGATTTTGACAAATATTGTTTTAAACATCCTTTCTTAATGCTAATCCTGCTTTTTTTTGTCGTTATCAGCATAATATTACTCTTTATCATTTTTAAGATTATGAAGGGAGGTGACATTATAATGATTTCAAGCATTGAAAACAGATCCCCCGATATAATAAATTATACAATCCCCTATCTGCTTGCATTTATTAATACTGATTTAAATTCTTTACCTGATATTATTTCAGTTGGCATATTTCTAGTAATTCTAATGGTTTTAACAATAACAAGCAAATCGATTTTTATTAATCCTGTCCTGGCTATGGCAGGTTATGGGTTGTACGATATTCATTATACCTATAATAATAATGATATGTCAAAAACTGTTCTTTATAAGGGAGAATTATCAGTTAACGACAGATACTATATAAAAACTTTAACACCCTTTTTAAGTTTATTAGGAGGCTACGATGAAACAGAAGACGCTTAAGCAGAGATACAGTGAATTAAAGAAAGAGACTTTTGCCCCTTATGTTTTCCAACTTGCGATAGTAAAGGAATATAAGCGGGACAGGCAATCCCATTATAATATTAAGTACGTCGATATAGACAACAAACTCGAAAAACGCCTTTGCTCAATATTAAAGAATTGTATTTCTAACTCAAATTCATTTGAGGAATACAAGATAGATGGAAATGAAAACGAAGTAGGTGAGATTAAAGGAATGGACTATCAAGAAACAGACTATTATAAAATCCACAAAATCCTAATGGGTGTTCAGCCGCAAAACGCCCTTGTTTCAAGTATTGATGAGCTTATCCAAGCCAAGGCATATTTGATTATAACTAGAGACAAAGATAGAATTATTGCTTCTGGCTATAAAATTATACCTGAAAACTGGAAACTGAAAAAAACAAAGGGGCTGATACCTCTTTTATTCAAAAATAATAGATTTGAAGATATAGAAGATACGCCCGTTTTCAGTATATCCAACTTAATTGATTTCATGTATTACCAAGATGCTCTATTTGTTTTATCCAAAAAGAATTTTGAACGTGGTTTAAATTTCCGTGAGGGAATGAAGGCGAAAGCTGATGTTTTTTACGATTCTATTGAAGAATTGAATCTTATAAAAAATATAGAAATTTTGAAAGAATTCGTTGGTGATAATCAGAAATATTTAAGAAAACTGGCGGTGGTTGAAAACCTGGGGCTGTATAAAGAACCTGAATTTATTAGGAAGGTAGATGAATGTTCCAGAATTAATCATTGGAATGTCGAATTAATAGACGGGAAATTTGTTTTAGATGGAAGCAATATCGAAACCTTGTTATCGCTATTGCAAAACAAGAGATTGAAATCAGAAATAACGGAAGAGTTTTTTGATGTTGATAGTGCACGGAAGGTTGAAAATGCCACATAGTTTTTATTTTTTAATATGGGACATGGAGACCGTCGTCGTATGATTGACATACGTTCCTTCAATCCCGACGTCCTCTCCTGCCTTGCCAACCTAAGCAACGACGAGGTATTCACCCCGCCGAAACTGGCGAATGAGATTCTTGACCTCTTGCCCCAATCCCTGTGGAGCGATAAGACGGCGAAATTCCTTGATCCCTGCGCGAAGACCGGCGTATTCTTGCGGGAAATCGCCAAGCGGCTTTTGAAGGGGCTGGAAAAAGAAATACCCGGCTTACACACGCGAATAAACCATATATTTAAGAACCAGATTTACGGGCTGTCCATCACCGAACTAACCGCCCATCTGACCCGCCGTTCCGTGTATTGTTCAAAACACGCCGCGGGTAAATATTCCGTTTGTGATGTCTTTGATGATGATTCGGGAAATATCTGTTTTGAACGCATAGAGCATACCTGGAAAGACGGCAAATGTGTCTTTTGCGGGGCGAATCAGGAAAGCTACGACAGGGGCGGTGAGCTTGAAACCCATGCGTATCAATTTATACACACCGAAACCCCGGAGGAAATTTTTAATATGAAGTTTGATGTTATTGTAGGAAATCCACCGTATCAGTTGAGCGATGGGGGTGGTATGGGTTCCAGTGCGCTTCCAATATATCATAAATTTATTCAACAAGCAAAGAAAATGACCCCTCGTTATTTGGTTATGGTTGTCCCCTCACGCTGGTTTACCGGAGGCCGTGGACTTGATGAATTCAGAGATGAAATGCTTCATGATGATAGAATTAGAATTATTCATGATTTTTTGAATGCAAGTGATTGTTTTCCCGGAGTAGAAATAAAGGGCGGTGTCTGCTACTTTCTTTGGGATAAAGAGAATATTGGAAATTGTCATATTTTGACACACAAAGGTAGCATAATAATTTCAGAGACCAAAAGACCGTTGCTTGAAGAAAGCTGTTCTACATTCATCAGATACAATGAAGCTATACCTATTTTCAGAAAAGTTAGAGCTCGGAATAAAAAAAGTTTTTCCAGTATTATTAGTGCTAATGATCCTTTTGGTTTTGATGTTCGTGTCGAAAACAGTTACAAAAGAGTAAAGCCTGTTTTCAAAAGAGAAAAATTCCCCGGTTGTGTGGAATTTTATTATTTCGGCTGGAGAAAAGATGGAATTGGATACATTGACAAAAACCATATTACAAAAAACACCGCATGGGTTAATAAATATAAAGTTTTCATTCCAAAGGCTTGGGGAATAGGTAATATGACGGAGGACTGGCTAACTCCATTTATGGGTTCGCAAAATTCATGCTGTACCGAGACATATCTTTTAATAGGGCCTTTTGACAAAATGAAAGAAGCAGAGAATATTGTTACATATACGCAAACCAAATTTTTTCACTTCATGCTGGGTATGGTAAAAATTACACAAAACACAATGAAGGGTGCTTATCAATTTGTCCCCATGCAGGATTTTTCAGAACCCTGGACGAATGAAAAACTGTACAAAAAATACGGTTTAACACAAGATGAGATTGCGTTTATCGAGTCCATGATTAGGCCAATGGAAGCGGAGGGAAAATAACATGGCAACATACAGTAATTTTTCAAAAGGTTCGGAATGGCGAAAGTGGGATTTACATATTCATTCCAATGCGTCTGATGGAACAGCTGCTCCCGCTGAAATAATTGAAGAAGCCGTTACCAAAAAAATTGATGTAATTGCATTAACGGATCATCATACAGTTAAGAACTTGGATGAAATAAAAAAGGTAACCGTTCACCAGTAATCATGAGAGTGGGTATAATTTAGCTTTGCAGCAAGGATGGTGAAGGACGATTATTCATACCGGAATAGACACAATCGTACAGAAAATCTATAACCGGTTTT
>JAISAE010000075.1 GCA_031266875.1 Treponema sp. | reverse complement strand
GATATATTTTTCCAGTTTAGAAAAGCGTCTTTCCTGTCTGAAAATGGATTAAATGATATTTCATAATCCATCATAAAAGACCATGCTAGTTGAAAAGTATTTTTTAGTATCTCGTTCTGAATGAATATCTTTGCCTGCGCTTCAAGATGAACATTGAGATTTGCCTGATCGTCATACGGCCTATTAAAACAACAATTATCCAAATAAATTCTGTTTTTCATAAAGCAACCTTTCCATATAACATATACCATATTATTTCATTATGCAATATATTGATGGATTATTTTTTGTATGATTTTTTATACACCTATTGCATAATTGTACATAACGCACTAGGCTGTATCGAAGCCGCTTATGCGGTATTAAGGGGTTTTGGTGGCCCGGATAAACAAATGCGTAACATTTACAGGCCGGACAAACCGGAGGCCGAGCCGCCTACTGGCCCAGTTTGTCCGGCAGGACAAAAAAGCGTAAACAGTCCTGTTATGCGATGTTTTGAATGCCCGGTCGCCATTGGCGACTTTAATCATGAACAGCACAGTATGTTTTATACGCTCATCCATGCATCCCAAAACGCCAGCGTTGTTTCGCGTCTTGTCTTATAATTCCAAATTACTATTGTGGTTCTTTTTTGACCTCCAACTGTATATTTAAACTCAACAGTAAATGATATTTTTTTAACATTTTCAAATTTTTTATATAATTGCAAAATTGTCAATTCTTCCGATACGGCATCACGAATTTCTTCTATGTAAATATTGTCAAGCTGAACATCTGTCCAAAATCCAGGAATTTCTTTATTGTTTCTATGGTCTAATAATAGATGATGTAGATTTTTTCTTGATATTTCAACACCTAAATCTTCTATAGAGAATGATAGTGATTCAAGAAAAATATTTTCGATCATATAATCACTCTCAACAAACATCGACCAATAAACACCAAGCCTATGCGGTATATCTGGTAAATCAAAATAAATCCAATAATCTTGATGATTATTTATTCTAAAGCGAATATTATTTTCTTCATATAAATATGGTCCAATTGGAGATATTACAACTTTGCGATTTAATGAACAAGCATTACAGAAAAATAATGTAATAGCTGCAAAAAGGATAAATATAACACATTTTTTATAAGTCGGCATTTTATAAACTCCCTTTATTCACGCCATAAATTACAGTACTTTATATTTTTTCAGTTTTTTTCCGTTATGTCAATATTAATTTTGGAATATTTGGGGCATTCAAAATTTCGCATAACGTTCCGGCTGTATCGAAGCCGCTTATGCGGTATTAAGGGGTTTTGGTGGCCCGGATAAGGGCTTTGCGCAGCAAAGACCAGGGCCGACAAAATGTGGCGGAGGTTTTGCGTGGGAATGAGCAATGCGAATGACCTGGCAAAACCGTAGCCCGAGCCGCCTACTGGCCCAGTTTGTCCGGCAGGACGAAAAAGCGTAAACAGTCCTGTTATGCGATGTTGACGCATTTTACAATAATTCTGTTATCAAAATATTAATACAAATGTTCCGATTGTGATTAGTGTTCCGCCAATAATTGTTTTAATGGTCATTGTTTCTTTCAATACAATAAATGCCAATACCATCCCAATTACTAAACTAAATTTGTCTATCGGTATTACTTTTGATGCTTCCCCAATTTGTAAAGCCCTGTAATAACATAGCCATGATAATCCGGTTGCTATTCCGGATAATATTAAAAAGAGTAAATTTTTATGCCCGATATTTACAATATCAGTATGTTTTCCGGTTATAAAAACAATTGCCCAAGACATAATTAAAACCACAGCCGTCCGTATTGCCGTGGCTAAATTTGAATTTATATTTTCAATGCCGATTTTTGCCAAAATTGAAGTTAATGCCGCAAACAATGCTGATAATAATGCGTATATAATCCACATAATGTCCTATTATATCCCATAATGTATTTTTGTCAATAATTTTTAAGAAATTTTTAAACACTTTCTGCGTCAATGTCGCATAACAAAATGTACGCACTCACCGCTCTTTCGAGAAGCCCGGTCTGCGGTTAGCCTGGGTCATTCCGCTGCGCGCGCCAACTTCGCTGGTGAACATTTCCGCTGGTATCACCGCATAAGCGGCGCCCATATCTCCACCCGCATTTACCGCTTCACTGCGCCGTTCTTGACGCGGAAAATTATCTCGCCGTCCTCTTGCGGTATATGGGGATTATAGGATATGATGGCGGGAGTATCATGTATTCCGCTAACAAATGTTTTACGGGGGATTGTATGAATTCAAAATTTTTTACCGCCAGGGAAATCGCGCCGCATACCACCGCTGTCATGGGGCTGGGTAATGAATTGTGTTATTTGGTAGAAGGAAACACAAGGGCGCTCCTCATCGACTCCCTTATTGGAGTTGGAAATCTGCGCGCCTTTTGCCGTGAATTAACGGACCTGCCCATTACCCTCGTAAACACCCACGGTCATGTGGATCATACGGGCGGTAATTTTGATTTTGACGAATGTTATATTCACCCCGATGATATTGCCCTTATGTATGAAAAAGAAGAACTGCGGGTGGGGTATGTTAAAAACGGCATAAAGAATTCCGGGAAGCATGTGGTTATTCTGGAAAACGATTTTACCGTTCCAAAGCCAATGAAAACCCTCCCGGTATACGATGGTTTTGTTTTTGATTTGGGGGAGCGGGTTATCGAAATTATCGCCGTTCCCGGACATACCGCGGGTACTATCGTTTTGTTGGATCGCGGTAATGGCATTGTTTTTTCCGGAGACGCCTGCAATGTCAATACACTTTTGTTTCTTCCCCATTCGACCTCAATTGAGGCATACCGGGAAAGTCTTGTCCACTTTAAACAATTTCAGCCCTGTTTTGCGGAAATGTGGGGAGGCCACGGTTTGTGGGCGGTTCCCAAACATATCATTGACGAGGCCCTTGTGTTATGTGATGAAATCATTGCCGGAACCGATGACGCTGTTGAAAGCGAATACCTTGGGCGGCCCTGTTTTTACGGCAAGAAGAAAGACGCGAACTTTAAGCGCCTTGACGGGAAAATTGCCAACATCGCTTATAGCAGAGACAAACTCCGCAAAGACTAAAATTCAGTGAGTTTTTATCAAAATGTCAGTGAGATTATGCCAAAAACTCAGTGATATTTTCTAAAAACTCAGTGTGTTTTTTCAAAAAATCACCTTGTTTCATGAAAAACCTTTGATCGTTTGGATTTTCAGTGCTATAATTGGGTATCTTATAAGGCTAAGGAGAAAGATATGGCAGTTTGGTTGAGGAAAATCAGGCGGGAGAATCCCCAGGACAGGAACCAATCGAAATGGTATTTAACGCAGGAAAAGTCGGGAAACGTAGGGATTAAGGACATTGCAAAAGAAATTGAAGGGCGGTCGGCGCTTTCTTTGGGTGATGTGCAGAGCGTTCTCTCCAACATGATGGAGGTGTTGCCGGTTTTCCTGAAACTGGGGCAGTCGGTGAATCTTGAAGGGTTTGCCACGTTCCGTATTTCAGTTACCAGCGACGGAACGGCGACACCGGAGGAACTTAACGCCCGCAATGTCAAAGGTGTTAAATTGTTATTTTTGCCGAGTGCTGACCTTAAACGGAATCTTGAAGGCATTACTTTCGAAATACCGGCGGATGTAACGGAAACACCAACGGCTTAAATGTTTTAATAAAACAGTAATTATGTTTTGTACAAATAAATATTAGTGTTTATTTAAATAAAAGCAATAGTCTTACGCCCACCACCGTCCGTGGTGGTGGGCGATTGGGTGGTAGAGGCAAAAAAACAGCGTATAACAGGTCTCTGTATGCGCTTCCTGCTGGCAGAACGAGCGCGGGGACTTGTCAATTGCTGATCGAAGGTGAGTCTCCATTCATGGTCCAGGTTATGATGCTGGGCATAGTTCCAATGGCAAGTGTTGTCTGCGGCTCCAGAGTGTGCGCAGCGCCTGTTACCGCGTCGTGAAGCACGTGTCCGGTTCCGGGCAGCGATAGCCGCAGCGTCTGCTTTCCGCTGTTTTTCCATATAATAAGGGTTGCACGATTGTTCTCTCCTTCAAAATAGTAGGTTACAATTGATGACGGCACGCCATCTCGTGAAAGCGACTGAGGCTGATACGTCATGCCGCCTATATACCGGCTCACAAGGCCATAAGCCGCTGCTCCCTGTTTCGGCTCATAATTAGGATAGAGAAGGCCAAAGTAATGCTCCGAATCCGCAGTACGCTTATCCTCTTGATTATATTTATCAAACATTTCATACCAGCAAATAACCCTCGCTCCTCGCGCCGCCAGAGTACACATGGTTTGTATCACATAGGCGGGTTGCTTCTCTTCGGAAACCCTTGATGGATACAAGCCATGTGTTGGATAACCCACTTCGGTTATCCATATATTATCCTGAAAGCCATAAGGCGTAACGAGCTTCACCAGACTGTCGTAGAGCGCTGCTGTTCCCTGGGGATTCGTACTGTAGGGGTGAAAGGCAATGCCATTGGCTTGTTCCATCGCGCCGGACTCGAAAAGCGCCTTAACGTAGCCCACATAGCTTTCTGACACAAAGGGTATGGTAGGCAATCCAGAAAACGCGCCCGCCAGTATCGTGGCCTCCGGCGCAAGCTCCCGAATTTTTTGTATAGCGGCTTTGGTTAACACAATAAAGTCTTGTTTTGAACCCTTCCAGAACCGCGCTATATTTGGCTCGTTCCATACACTCCATACATCAACCTTATCCCGATACCGAAGTACCGTAGCTTCCACAAAGTTCAGATATTTGGGAATGTCTTTAGGCCGAATATGAGGATTTGGCTTCTTTTTGTCCTCTTCGGAATACATCCATGGAGTATCATACGCCAATACTGCAATAATCTTTTTCCCGTCCTGCTTTGCACGATCTACATAAGAGTCATAGTTGGAAAAGTTCCACACTCCCTGCTGTGGTTCAATGCTCCCCCAGTAAAATGTCGCAAGTATCCATGATACTCCCATGTTATTAAGTAGAGCGTATTCCTCATCAGTACGAGTGTTTCCAGCGTGAACCATGCCTGCAAAATCTTCTGGAATCACTCGGCTCTCCTTAACGACAAAGGCAGAGGAACTACAGGAACTAAACAACGCCAGAGAAACCAAACCCATACACCATACATTCTTATTCATATTTTTATTTTTTACCCCGCATGATGACAGCGTACTTTGTGGTCATTGTCAATGTCCAGCAACGGGGGCGTGGTTTTACAAAGGGTATCGGCGCGTTTACAGCGTGGGGCAAAGGGACAGCCACGCGGTCGCTCATAGAGACGCGGCGGCGAGCCCGCGATCACAGGCAGAGGCGTTTGTTCCGCGCTGATGTCGCCGGCGCCGCGACCGCGTGGGATACAGTTGATGAGTGCGAGGCTGTAAGGGTGCGCAGCGGCACTGATGAGGGTGGCGGCATCCGCAGTTTCAACGATCTGGCCGGCATACATCACCGACACACGGTCGCAGACCTCAGCGACCACCGCGAAGTTGTGCGTAATGAGCAGTACCGATAGCGACAGTTGGGTACGGAGCTCTTTGAGCAGGTTCAGCACCTGCGCCTGTATCGTAACATCGAGAGCTGTGGTTGGCTCATCGGCGATGAGGAGTTCGGGCTTGCAGGCAATGGCTTGGGCAATCATCACGCGCTGTTGCATACCGCCTGACAACTCAAACGGGTACTGCCGCGCCACGCCACTGTGTAAGCCGACCTGTTCCAGCAACGCGCTTACGCGGCTTTGTAACTCTGGCTTCGGGAGGGTGAAATGATTGGTGATGGCTTCGGCGATCTGCCTGCCGACCGGCATCAGCGGCGACAGCGAAGCGCCGGGGTCCTGAAATATCATGGAGACGCGCCGTCCGCGTATGCGCCGCAGTTCCCGTTCCGGCAGCGCCAGCAGGTTTTGGCCATCAAAGCGCACTTCGCCGCTCAAGCGTGTGTGCCGTGGCTCATGGAGCGCCATGATAGCACGGCCAGTTACACTTTTGCCGCAGCCACTCTCGCCTACCAGCCCGTGTATCGCGCCGCGTCTGATGTCGAGGTTCACACCACTGAGGGCATACACAATGCCTTCGGTAGTCATAAAGTCACAGAAAAGCTTGTAAATAGAAAGAACTTCATCACGCTCATTCATGCGTCGGCTCCAGTTTGAACGCGGGAAGTGCGCGAGTCGATGGGTCGAGGTACTGGGAAACGCAGTCGCAGAAGATGTTAAGGCTTATCACGGTTATCACGATCACTGCGCCGGGCGCCAGCGCCAACAGTGGGTTTTGGAGCAGAAAGGCGCGTCCTTCATCAAGCATAGCGCCCCAGTCAGCGGTCGGCGGGCTTACACCCAGTCCGATGAAGCTAAGGGCGGCGAGGTCAAGGATGGCGTAGGCAAGGTCGAGCGTCAGTTGCACTATGATCGTCGCCACGCAGTTCGGCAGTATATGGCGAAAGGTGATATATAGAGAAGAAAATCCAATGGACTGGGCAGCCTCAACATAGGTCTTACTCTTCTCAACCAGTGTGAGCGAGCGCGTGAGCCGTGTCAGCATCGGTACATACACAATACCCAGCGCGAGTATTGCGTTAGTAATGCCACGCCCCAGCACTGCCACAAACAAAAACGCCAGCAGCAGTGAGGGAAACGACAGCAGTATGTCGCAGAAGCGTCCAACAATGGCGTCGAACTTCCCGCCATAGTAGCCCGCGAAGAGTCCCAGCGGAACCCCGATGATTGCTGACAGCGCCACCACCGCCAGCGCACTTGCCAGTGTTACTCTGCCGCCATAGAGCAGGCGCGAGAACAGGTCGCGTCCCATTTTGTCCGCGCCGAGCAGATGTTCCGGCGATGGTTGGGCAAGTGAGGCCGCAAGGTCCTGCTCCGCTTCGCTGTATGGCGCAATGAGCGGCGCCAATACACACGCCGCGATAATGAGGAGCAGCGCTGCGCCGGAAACAAACGCCGCCGGCGTTATGTTGCCGCCACGCTGAAGCGTTACTAAAGGCTTATGATTAAACAAGTTTACCCCCAACTGACGCTCGTATTCTCGGATCAATGAGGGCGTAGACCACATCGACGAGCAGATTCAGCGCCAGAAACAACGCCACCAGCAGGAGCATGATGCTCTGCGCCAGCGGATAATCAGACGCCTTAATCGCCTCAATAAGCAACGCGCCAATGCCGCCGAGGGCAAACACATTCTCCACCAGCACCGCGCCCACAACCATTGTTCCAATCTGTACACCGGCAACGGTGATTACTGGAATCAGCGTATTTTTGAGACAGTGCGCAACCACGATTCGCGTGAACGGCGTACCTTTGGCAATGAGCGCGAGACTATAGCCGGAACTAAGTTCACTGATCATGTGGGCGCGGGTGATGCGGCCAACGAGCGCGACCATGTTCAGGCTCAACGCAAACGCGGGCAGGGCAAGGTAGTACAGGTTCTCGACAACATTGTGTCCCGCGCCAAACGACGGGAACCAATGCAGTTGCAGGGCAAAGATCAGTATCAGTACAATGGCGTTCAGGAAGACCGGCGACGACACGCACAGTACCATGAAGCCGGAGAGGACGCGATCAAGCCACGAATTTTTCCAGATAGCACTGATAATCCCGATTGGTATTGCTAGAAGCACGGCGAACACAGCGCTCATCACTACGAGCTGTACTGTTGTTGGAAGCCGCGCTGCCAGCAAGCTGGCGACAGGTTGCCGGTGGCGGATGCTGTCGCCGAGGCTGCCCTGGAACAAGCCGCCCAGCCAGAGGAGGTACTGCTGAGGCAGCGGCTTGTCGAGGTGGTATTGGGCGATGAGGGCGGCGCGGGTGTCGTCGCTGATTCGTCGCCCGCTGGTAAGGGCTGCAATAGGGTCGGATGGCGTCAACCGGATAAGGAAGAACACCGCCGCCGATACCACCAGCAGTATGGGAATGAGAGTAAGCGCCCGTTTCAACACATAACGCGCTAAGTAAAGCATAGTTAAAATATAGCTTTGTTCAGACTTCCCGAACAAGTCTGTCCGCGCCAGCTGACGAGTACGAGCAATGCTGAGCTTTGTCTCAAACCGATATAAAAATATGATTCACAAAAACATGATTCACTTTGTTGATCCGGTTCAGGATTTAGGCGCGGCGCTTCTCACAGTGGAGAAACCCAACCGTTACGTTGGCGGCGAGTACGGGCGGCTCGCCAGACGTAACGCCACGCTGCGGACCTTGATCGCGTTTCCCGACCTCTATGAAATCGGTATGTCGAATCAGGCGCTCAAGATACTATACAACCAGCTTAACACGATTGACGGCGCCTCATGCGACCGCGCCTTTGCCCCCGCGCCAGACTTCGAGCGGCTCTTGCGGGAACGCCGCTTGCCGCTCTATGGACTTGACACCGGTATAAGCCTCCGCGACCTCGACCTTCTGTTCTTCACCTTTGGTTATGAGCTTGGCATCACCAATGTTCTCACCATGCTCGACCTCGCGGCAATACCGCTGCATACCTCAGAACGCGGCGACGGCGATCCTATCGTCCTTATGGGCGGCCCCTGCGTATCTAACCCCCTGCCGTATCAGGATTTCATAGACGCATTCTGGATTGGCGAAGCTGAAGCAGGCTTCTTTGAAATGGTTACAGCGCTGCTTGCCATGAAAACAGTGGGCGCAAGTCGCGGCGATCTGCTCGCGTACATCACCACCCATCCGTCGATATGGACACGGGGCAAAGCACGCGCCCGTCGCGCCATTGACCCCATGTTTACCGAGCGCGCCAATGACGCGGCGATATTCCCGATACCGAACATGCGGGTAATCCAGCACCACGGCGCGGTAGAAATCATGCGCGGCTGTCCAAATGGCTGCCGTTTCTGCCACGCCGGTTACTGGTATCGTCCCATGCGCCAGAAAAGCATCGACGCCATCAGGCGCGAAGTCGCCGCGTTTGTCCGGCGTGGCGGCTATCGGGAAATATGTCTGTCGTCTCTATCCTCCGGCGACTATCGGGGTATTGAGGCGCTGATTGACCGGCTGAACAGCGAATATGGGCATGAGCATGTATCGTTTCAGTTGCCGTCGTTACGAGTATCTACGTTTTCACTGCCACTATTGGCGAAGCTCGCCGAAGTGCGTAAGAGTGGGCTGACATTCGCGGTGGAAACGCCGGTTGACGCCTGGCAACTGGCCATAAACAAGCAGGTTTCCCTCGATAATGTTACCGCGATCCTCAAAGAAGCCCGTAAACAAGGCTGGCGCGGCGCAAAGTTCTACTTTATGGTGGGGCTTCCATTGCCAAGCATCGACCAAATCACCGAAGAAGCCGCCATTGTCAGCTTTATTCTTGAACTTGCCAAACGCACGGGTATGCATTTCAGCGTTAATGTAGGAACTTTTATACCAAAACCGCATACACCCTACCAATGGGCAGCGCAGATTGACGAAGCCGCCGCCCGTATCAAGCTGGAATACATCCGCTATGAACTCAAGTCGCGTGGACACAAGGTCGGCATACAGGACCCGTTTGTCTCGACGCTGGAGGGTATCATCAGCCGCGGAGATGAACGCGCAGGCGCACTCATCGAAACCGCCTACCGCAGAGGCTGCCGCCTTGACGCATGGAATGAGTATATCCAGAAAAACGTCTGGCACGACATCTTTGCGGAACACGAGGCGCTGACGCGAGCCTTTCTAAGCGAGCGGCCAAGCAACGCGCCGCTCCCGTGGAATATGATCGACAGCGGAATTCTGCCGGATTTCATGCAAGAGGAACGAAAAGAGTCGCTCGCGCACGAGTCAACTCCGCCATGTATGGAACAATGTACCCATTTCTGTGGAATCTGTACTAACGATACTCAGACTGTTGAAAATATCGTACCGCATGATGATTCACTTGTTGATGTTGTACCTTCAACTACTCCTGATTCGCCTTCATCGCCTGCTACTTACCGGCTTCTTTTCACCTTTACCAAGACCAAGAGCGCCATTTTTCAGCCTCACCTCGCGCTGATTGAGCTGTTTTCCATGTCGATGACCCGTGCCGCCGTCCCTGTCTTCTACTCGCAGGGTTTTAATCCCTTACCTAAGCTTGAAATCGCCGCGCCCCTGTCAATAGGCGTGAGCGCCGCTGCCGAGATTGCCGCCATTGAGACGTTAGGCTTCTATGACGCTGTCAGTTTCCTTGAGGCGATGAACCGCGCCTTACCTGAAGGCATACGCATTGTCGAGGCGATCAACGTAAGCATCCCCTTTGGCGTCAAGAAACACTCGCTGTCGTCCCTGCTCTGGGGCTTTGCCTACGCAAATGGCGCCGAAACCGACTACGTTCCCGCTGCCAGCGACAAACAGTACCGCGCCGCCCGTATTGACGCCGCCAGCTCTACCTCTGTTTACGGGCTTCATCGCCTTGCGGTGCTGGCGAAAAGCGCCATTTCCGCCAACGCCCCCGAACCATACTTCACGGTCTACCGCGCCTTGTACCCTGATATGCTTATACCATGATACAAAACCAAAACACCCCTGAGAGCGTTCTGTCGACAATATGGCGCGGATTGTCGACAATCCAGAGCAGACTGTCGACAAGGCGGAGCAGACTGTCGACAATCCAGAGCAGACTGTCGACAAGGCGGAGTAGATTGTCGACAATCCAGAGCAGACTGTCGACAATCCAGAGCGGACTGTCGACAAGGCGGAGTGGATTGTCGACAATCCAGAGCAGACTGTCGACAGAATGGCGCGGGCTATCGACAAAACAAAGTATGCTGGGAATAGAACAAAGTAGGCTTAGGACAGAACAAAGTAGGCTTAGGATAGAATAAAGTAGACTAAGGATAGAACGGAATAGGCTAGGAATAGAACGAAATAGGCTGAGGACAGAACAAAGTAGGCTTAGGATAGAACAAAGTATGCTAGGAACAGAATAAAATAGGCTATCGACAGAACAAAGTAGGCTGTCGATAGAACGGAATAGGCTGGGAACAGAACAAAGTAGTCTTGGAATAGAACAAAGTATGCTTAGGACAGAACGGAATAGGCTGTCGATAGAACGGAATAGGCTGGGAACAGAACAAAGTAGTCTTGGAATAGAACAAAGTATGCTTAGAACAGAACGGAGTAGGCTGAGGATAGAACAAAGTAGGCTAGGAACAGAACAAAGTATGCTATCGATAGAACGGAATAGTCTTAGGATAGAACAAAGCAGGCTGAAGGCAGAATACATTATGTGTAGTAGAAATAAATCGTTGTTTCCACAAAAACTGGGGTTCACTCTTCTTTATTATCTCCGAATGTCTTCCTAATGGTTGAAACCGGAACTGCTGAAAAAATTGTTGACAGCTTTCTAGCGATCCCTCATAATTATTTTGTCGAGACGTTTCGATAGTCTTTATGGACTATGGTCTTGCCGCATTTAAGGAGGGATTCTATGACGGTGTCATCGTCAAGAAAGTATCGGTTGTTCCTCATGTTGCTACCGTTCATCGTGCTTGTTACCCTGTTTGCGTACCTGCCGCTTTTTGGCTGGCGTTATGCCTTCTTTAACTACCGTCCCGGCATCCCTCTGAAGATGTCGGACTTCGTGGGCTTTGACTGGTTTTTTTCTATTATATCCTCACCAGCGCGGCAGGCTGAAGTGCTGCGTGTCATGAAGAACACGCTTGCCATCAGCGGGTTGGGCATACTCACTTCGTGGCTTCCCATCGCCTTCGCCATATTGCTGACGGAAATCCGTAACATCCACTACAAAAAAATCGTACAGACGCTTACCACCATACCGAATTTCATCAGTTGGGTGCTGGTCTACTCCTTTGCGTTTACGCTGTTTTCAGTGGACGCGGGGCTGGTGAATCGGCTGCTTATTGACTGGGGCTTTATTGATAAGGGTATTAACTTCCTGCTTGAAAGCGACCACATCTGGCTCAAGATGACCGCGTGGAGTATATGGAAAGGGCTTGGCTGGGGGGCGATCATGTATCTGGCGGCTATTGCCGGCATTGATCAGGAGCTTTATGAGGCGGCGCGGGTGGACGGCGCGGGACGCTGGCGGCAGATGTGGAACATCACCCTGCCCGGACTTCTGCCAACCTATTTTGTGCTTTTGCTGCTGTCGATTGCCAACCTGATTAACAACGGTATGGATCAATACTTCGTGTTCAGGAACGCCATGAACAAGGACACCATTGAGGTACTCGACCTCTATGTGTATAACCTCGGCTTTGGCGCGGGCTCAACGTCGGGCATCCCGTTTGCTACCGCGATTAGTATGCTCAAGTCTATCATCAGCCTTACCTTGTTGTTCGTGGCGAATAGCCTTTCAAGGTTCCTGCGTGGCGAAAGCATTTTTTAAGGAGGGATATTATGTCAAGAAAGATAAAAATGTCGCGGGGCGACATTATCTTCACTATTTTTAACTACGCCTTCTTCGGGTTATTTACGATTATCTGTATACTTCCCTTCTACTACTTGTTTATCAATACAATCAGCGACAATGATCTCACCAAGCGGGGTTTAATCACCCTGATCCCCAAGGGCATTCATCTCAACAACTACCTGCAAGTGTTCAGGCTGCGGGGCTTGGGGCAGGCGGCGTTTGTGTCCATTGCCCGCACTGTTGTTGGGAGCGCGGCAACGGTTATTGGCTCGGCGTTTGTCGGCTACCTTGTTACCAAGCGCGAAATGTGGGGACGTACTTTCTGGTATCGCTATATCATTATTACCATGTACTTCAGCGCCGGGCTTGTGCCGTGGTACATGAACATGGTTATGCTGCATCTCACCAATAACTTTCTGGCGTATGTCCTGCCGGGCATTGTGGCGCCGTTCAACATCATTCTGGTTAAAACCTACATTGAGTCCATACCCGCGTCGCTGGAAGAGTCGGCGGCCATAGACGGGGCCGGCACATTTAAGGTGTTTGTCAGCATCATCTGGCCACTCATCACGCCGATATTGGCGACCATCGCCATCTTCTCGGCGGTGGGTAACTGGAACGCTTTCACCGACACGCTCTTTCTTATGACCGATGAGCGTTACTTCACCCTTCAGTTCGTTCTCTACCGCTATCTCAATGAGGCGAACTACCTAGCGTCGATCATGCGTTCCGGCTCAACAATGCCGGTTGAGGTATCACAGGCGCTCACTCCACGCACCATACAGATGAGCATCTCGATGGTGGTTATCTTCCCTATCCTGCTGGTGTACCCGTTCTTGCAGCGCTTTTTTGTGAAGGGGATTATGATTGGCGCGGTGAAAGGATAGCGCGATTGGTATAGTATGGGCGCGGTATACTGATCCAATAGTGAAGGTTTGTCCTCATTTGAGGGGCCTTATATATTTTTAGGAGGATTTTGTATGAAAAGAACAGTGTTAGGCGCATTTCTCGCGCTGTCCATGCTGGGATCAGTATGGGCTAGTGGCTCATCGCAGGGGTCGAGCGGCAATGTTGACGCTTCGGGCCGGTCATTGTACCGGATTGACGTGTACACCCAGCTTGCCAACTACTCTGGTATGCAGGTGGGGTGGTTTGCCAAGCTGGTGAAGGACAAGTTCAACATAGAACTGAACATCATTCCAGCGGCTGAAGGCACTTACGCAACCCGTATGGCCGCTAGAAACCTTGGTGATCTTGTGGTCTGGGGGCAAAACGGCAGTGAGTTCACCACGGCTATTGAGGCGAATCTCCTGCTTGACTGGAACAAGGGTGACATTCTTGACCGCTATGGGCCGGACATCAAGAGAAACCTCGCTACGGCGCTCAAGCACAACTCCGATACCTTTGGTAACGGCGCAGCCCTCTATGGTTTTGGGCATAACGTGGCGCTGTCCCCGAATTCCACTGAGGCGGCGTTCTATCACCCTGATATCCGCTTTGACCTCTATCAGGCGATTGGCTCGCCTGAGATTCCTAACATGATGGGCTATCTTGACGTGATGAAAAAAATGCTTGACGCCTACCCTAATGGCGACTCCGGCTTGCCTGCCTACGGATTCTCGCTGTTCCCGGACTGGGATGGTACTATGGTGATGTCAGTGAAGTGCATGGGCGCGTTCTATGGCTACGACGAGTTTGGCATGACGCTCTACAACGTGGATACCAACACAGTACAGCCAATCCTTGATGACAACAGCCTCTATATGCAGGGGTTAAAGTTCTTTAACAAGGCGTATCAGATGGGTATCCTCGATCCAGACTCCGCAACCCAGACCATGAGCGACGTAAGTAACAAGTACGCTGATGGCCGCGTGTACTGGAGCATGTTCTCATGGCTTGGTCCTTCCAACTACAACACGCAGGAACGTCTCGCGGCGGGCAAGGGTATGTTCGCGGTGGCGGCAAAGGATCAGAAGAACATTGTCTATGGCACCAACATCTATGGCGGGGAGCGCATCTGGTCAATCGGCGCGAAGGCGCGGTACCCTGAGCGCATTATGGAACTGATCAACTGGCTTGCCACACCGGAAGGCGTTATGGAATCAAGCTATGGTCCCAAAGGCGTGATCTGGGACTATGACGCCAACAACAAGCCCTATTTCACAGAACTTGGCATCAGAACCCGCGGCGACCCCAACGTTACCATGCCGGCTTCGGCAGGCGGCGGCACTTATGCTGATGGACAGAACAAGATCAACAATACCACCTTCACGACTGACGAGATTAACCTCATATCCAGCGAAAAGTTTAACAGCGACTTCTGGTCGTCCGAGCTTGCGCGTAACGCGCCGCTTGCCAAGAAGAACTGGCAGACCGCAATGGGCGTCTTGTCCGAAGACGAGTACCTGCAAAAGAATGGCTATCGCGCCATTGCGATAGCGTCGAACTTTGTGCGGGATATTGGCACTGCCGCTTTTGAGCAGAAGTACACGCAGGTTTCAACCGCGATTAAGGATGGCTCATGGCGAGCAATCTATGCCAAAACTGACGCTGAGTTCGACAGCATTGTGGCGGATATGATCGCGCAGGCGAAGGGTCTCGGTTACGACGAGTGTATCGCATGGGATGTCCAGCAGGGACAAAAGCGCGCCGCAGCGGTGCGGAGCGCCCTGAACAGCGCCCGCTAAACCAGCCAATCAGGAATGTCTGGCGTCAAAAAGGCGCCAGACAAACACCCCTTAGAAGAATTAACAATAGAGAGGGATAGGATAATGAGGAACTATCAGGACGCAATGCGCAATCATCAAACCACGCTCATTATCCACTATTGATTATTAGGCACCTGGTGTCCCTGCGTCTACAATTATGCGATGTCCCTACCGCGTTAGCTACCCGACAGACATGGGCTGACTTATTATACCCATTCACTAATGTCCTTTTTAGAAATACCCCATTCTATACCAAACTGTATTCCTTTCCGGTTACAGTATTTACAGAACGATTTCGGCTTTATCAAAAACTCATAAATCTCACTGATATTATTTACTTTCTTTATCTCTATAACATCCTGCTCTGTAACTTCTAAGTTTTTCCCAAAATAACGGTTGAAATGTTCAATACAAGCAATGGTATTACATGGGTATATTTTCCCATCCTTCATGCGAATACAACTATTTACCTGATTGCAAATATTGAAACTGCGGCTCAGGGGTTGTTTGCCTTCTATATCCAGAGGATATTTCCACATTGCCTTTATAGGAGTGCTTGCTCCTCCGACATAATCAAATCTTATCTTATACTCCTCTGCTATTTCTTTGATTTTATCAATATCAAGTTTTATTGGATACCTTGATAAACCTATACAAATATTGTTTTTTCCACAGTTATCCCAAAATTCTTTTTCCATTTTCAGCAAAAGTACCCCGTTGGTCATAAAAGACAATTCTGTATTGGGAAAACATGACCTTGCGATGTCAAACATTTCCAAAAGGCGCGGATGTAAAAGTGGTTCACCACCTGTAAAACAAACAGATTCAAGCTGACTATTGGTCAATAACGCCAATTTTTCCATGTCCCTTTTATATGACTCAACATCAATAAAACTTTTTTGGGCAAGCGGTCCAAATGCGGTACAGCATTTACAACTAAGATTACAATGTTCTACGGCTGGGATGTCGATTTTCATAGAAGTTCGCAGGATATGTTTTTTCTTAGCGGCTATTTTAAAGCCAATTAAACATAACCATTTAAACAAGAGGCTTTTTTCTGGAATAATTTTTACAATATTATCCCGGAAAAATCGTAAAACATTAGAATAATAATTTCTATCGCGGATATTTTGATTCATGGCAGTAATCTCCGAAATGTTATTTTTTGCAGCGGCATAGATGCCTCTTTCTTCATGCCACGTTTGCGACACGGAATACAGCGGAGAAATAAAAAGGGGTGGAGTGTCTCAATAGGAAGACACTCCACCCCTTTTAAGGTAAAGAGAAAAATGGTAAGAAAAGGTGAATTTACGTTGTTAGGTACTTGACAAGGACTACAGGCGCCCCATAATTGCGTACCCGCGTACCCGCGTACCCGCGTACCCGCGTACCCGCGTACCCGCGTACCCGCGTACCCGCGTACCCGCGTACCCGCGTACCCGCGTACCCGCGTACCCGCG
>JAISAE010000057.1 GCA_031266875.1 Treponema sp. | reverse complement strand
ATTTTTGCCGTTTTCAATCAACGTCTGGGTTACCGAATGAATGTTAGCCGTCATTTCTTCTACGGCGGAAGATGACCTGTTCACGCTTCCGGCCTGTTCCTCTATCACCTTGTTGAGGCTCGCTATATTGGTGTTGATGCGCTCCACCGCCCCATCCGCTTCACTCACACCACTTTCCTGTTTCGCTGCAAGACCCTTCATGCTTTCAATGTTTGATGATATTTGATTTATTGCCGCCGCGGTTTCGGTCATATTGGCGGCAAGTTCCTCCCCAGTATCCGTAAGCAAACCAGTCTTGATCTTTATAGTTTTAATAAGACTCCCGATATTTTCAAAGGTCTTGTTGAAAAATCCAGCCAGTTCTCCAATTTCGTTCTTGTTCTTGAGTTCGATTCGTTTATCCAAATAGGTCTTACCATCCACGGCAACGGTTTTTATAGCCGCCGTAATGCTTGAAAGGGGTCCTATAATGGCGGCTTGGTTGAACAGAAGATTGAATACCGAAATCAGGAGAATCAGCATGAGCGCGGCGGCAGATATCCATTCAGCGGCGCTTTGTCCCGCTATTGCTTCTTTTAGTGTTCTGTCGGCACGCTCGGTTACCCTGACCTGAAATTCATCGAGAGGAGCCATTATTTTTCCTACTTCCCCAAGATACGCATTACTGAATACCAGGTCCAGGGCGTGTTCCCTGTCCGGCTCGCCGCGAACCGTGTAGTTCCCCTGGGAATCCTTAAACATACCCTTGACCGCGTTCATGGCCTCAACTTCCAGGTTTACGAGGTCGTCCGAAAGGGCGTTAGCTCTTTCAACAAGCCTGAATTCTTCAGCGGTGATACCGTATGTTTTTAACAAATCCAACAAGACCCGTCTTTGACCCGGGGCAACCTGAGCATTTGCCGGGCGGGGTTCCTGACCGTTGCGTACCGCCAGGACCTTGTTGTAGGCGGCTTCCGCCTCAGAATGGCCTGCGGCGTAGAGCCGTACCTGCAGGGTCAGTTCCTCTGAACTCTCGCGGAGTTCATCCACCAGCAGCATACTATAATACCGGTCAGCCGCCGCATTATCGGTTTCGGCGATTTTCCAGGACAGGTATACTAAAAGCACTCCAGCCAAGAGAATACAGCAGATGGCGAGGGTATTGATGAGCAATGACGCTCTTTTTATAGTCATAATTGCCTCCATGTAAGATTATGATTTGTATCTTTTTGTAAAATGTTGACCGATATACTTTTGAAATTGTCTTTATTAGCCAGATGTTGCCCAAAAATTGTGTATACCATTCCGGCTGTATACGCTTCACTGGCTACCAGCGGCGAAACATATACAACCCTGTCAGGTGATACTCCCAACCGGCATGAAATCTGATCCGCAGACAAGTCTTGTTTGAACAACATTATAATTTTCCGCATGAGCGTAAGCCGTCAAGCGTGGGGCTTGGTGTATTGCCCAGGCGCATGTTCACACTCACCCAGTGGGCTTCGTTACCGGTATAAACGCCGCCGGTTCTGTTTCGACGCAACTCATGGTAGATACGGTTTAGATGCTTGCCAAGTATTACCGCCCTATCGTTTTTGGGCAGCTCCATGGCCTGTAGCGCGTTCCCTGCGTCTGTGGTATAGTGGATATACAGCATCATTAACCTCCGATAGAGTTGTTTTGGAGCTTTATTCTACGGTACTATAACCTGTCCTTGTAAAAACTGTCAAACAGTTTTATCAAAAAAGTTTAAAAGTTTATAACATGATAGAGAGGAATTGTTCAAACCATATCAAGCGGGCTGCGTATCTTTAGCGCCTCCTGCCCGGCTGCATGAGCTCAGCGCATAGTTGTTCCGCTCGAAACATGACAAAGAAGTTCCCATATCTAATGCGCGTCAGTCCGCCTTCCAGCAGGTAGGCGGCACATGGACGACGACAACTGGGTATCAAAGCCTCCATCTCAAGTCAGGCTTCCGTACGTTCTGAGCGTAGCGCGGTATGCTCGGAGCATACCGTGGTACGTTCTGAGTGTACCGTGGTATGCTTCGAGTGTAGCGGGGTACGCTCCGAGTGTACCGTGGTATTCTCCGAGCATACCGTGGTAAGTTCCGAGTGTAGTGCGGTACGCTCCGAGTGTAGCGCGGTATGCTTTGAGCGTAGTGCGGTACGCTCCGAGTGCAGCGCGGTACGTTCTGAGCGTAGCGCGGTATGCTTTGAGCGTAGTGCGGTATGTTCCGAGTGTACCGTGGTATTCTCCGAGCATACCGTGATATGTTCCGAGTGTAGCGTGGTACGTTCCGAGCATACCGTGGTAGGCTTCGAGTGTACCGTGGTACGTTCCGAGCGCAGCGCGGTATGCTCCGAGTGTAGCTGGGTAGGCTCCGAGCGCAGCGGGGCAAGCTTCGAGCATAGTGCGGTATGTTCCGAGTGTACCGTGGTACGCTTCGAGCATACCGTGGTACGCTTTGAGCCTAGCATGGTACGTTCCGAGCGCAGCGCGGTAGGCTTTGAGCGCAGCGGGGTATGTTCCGAGCGCAGCGCGGCAGGCTTCGAGCGCAGCGCGGTAGGCTTCAAGCGCAGCGCGGTAATCAATGTACGTGTAGTCGTGTCTTCAGGTTCTTCAATACGCAAAGGCTTTGACATAGTTTGTTCCTTCCGCGCTGTTATAGCGCGGCTCCGGGCTTCGGAACAAATGCCCCGTTCTTGCCAACGGATGATTCATTCTGTCTCCCAGATGATTTGTCCGTGAGATGAAATGGGGCATTTTTGCCAACAAATGAGGCGTTTTTGCTTAAAAATGAGCAATATTGCCGTCCAAATGGGGGAATCTGATTAAACTGAAAAATGTGCGGCGTCAGATACTTGGCACGCCGTCTGCTTACTATAGAATAATTGTGAGCCGGTGTGTTCTGTCTTCCTGCCAGTTTCAAAAGCTAATACCATTCTAATCCTTATGCTGAACATATTTTAAGGAAGAAATGCTTCGATTCCTTGTTACTGTTAATCGCTAATCCCACGCCTTTAGGCATGGGACTTGTCACATGAGCGGCGGCTCGCTGATCTCAAGCGTCTCTCTCAGCCGTTGCCGCAGTGTTGTTATTTGCCGCCGAACCTCGTCAGGCGCGGGGCCGCCGGGCAGGTTCCGCGCCGCGACACACGCGGCAGGACTCAGCGCCGCGTACACGTCGTCCTCAAAAAGCGGACAGCGCGCCTTGAGTTCCTCTAAGGCGCGGTCTGCAATACACTGTTGACCCGCCGCTATACAGTCCCGCACCAGCAGCGCCGCTGCCTCATGCGCTTTGCGAAAAGGCAGGCCCTTACGCACAAGGTACTCAGCCGCGTCGGTCGCCTCTAGAAAACCGCCAATACAGGCGTTCCGCATACGAGCAGTGTTAAAGACCGCGCTCGCCATCATACCCCGAAACATACACAAACAGGCGCTGAGGGTGTCGAGGCTGTCAAACAACGCTTCCTTATCTTCCTGTAAGTCCTTGTCGTAGGCATAGGGTAGTCCTTTGAGCAGGGTAAGCAGGGTAACAAGGTTACCGCTTGTACGCGCCGACTTACCTCTGATAAGTTCCGCAAAGTCAGGGTTCTTCTTCTGGGGCATAATCGACGAACCGGTACTCCATTTCTCAGCGAGCGTGATGAACGTAAACTCCTCGCTTGCCCATATAACCACATCCTCACAGAAGCGTGATAGATGAGTCATGGTGATGGCAGCGCAGGCGCTCAGTTCCAGCGCGAAGTCGCGGTCAGCCACCGCGTCCATTGAGTTAAGGCTGGGACGGGCGAAGCCAAGCGCCTGCGCCGTTGCCTCGCGGTCAAGCGGCAGACCTGAACCAGCAAGGGCTCCGGCTCCCAAGGGACACTCGTCAAGCCGCGTCAGGGCTCCGGTAAAGCGCCTCAGGTCCCGTTCAAGCCCCGCGCACCACGCCACCAGGTGATGACCCAGGGTCAGCGGCTGCGCCCGCTGAAGATGGGTGTATCCCGGCATCACCGCGTCAACATGGTTTTCAGCCTGCGTTAGCAATGCCTCAATAGTCGCGCCTAATTCTCCAATGAGGAGCGGCACACTGCGCTTGAGGTAAAGGCGGATGTCCAGTGCCACCTGATCATTGCGGCTCCGCCCTGCGTGAACCATGCGCCCCGCGTCGCCCAGGCGTGCGGTGAGGAGACCTTCTATAAACGAGTGAATGTCTTCCGCGCCAGCGTCAATGGCGAGGATTCCATCCGCGATTTCGCGGTCGATATTGGCAAGCTCCGCGTCCAGTGACGCGGCAAGTTCCTGCGGGATAATGCCCTGCTGACCCAGCATGGCGGCGTGGGCGCGGCTTCCGCGAATGTCGTCATGGGCAAGCCGCTGATCAACGGCAATCGACGCCTGAAACGCAAAAGCGCCGGCGTCGGGTTTCTCCGTAAATCGTCCTGCCCAAAGTATCTGACTTTGTGTGTTGTTCATGAAAACAGCTTAAAAGCTAAACGAGTTCTATAACAAGAGGCGCTGCTGAAAGCCGGCTTACTTTCTCTGCTCGGCTCTTAAGCTTTGCGCTTGTCTTAATCTCTGCGCCCAGCCTGGGATGTAGCTCAAGGCAAGCGCAGCGGGCAAGACCAGGGCCTGCGTTACCTGATTCTGCTGGTAGAAATTGGGGGTGAGTTTTATCAGCATTGACAGCAGACCGCCGAACAGCACGTATGTCCACAGCGCCCGCAGAAACTGTTCGGCAAGCCAACGTTTCCCAGGGCGTTTGTCAGTGGCGGCGATGATGCCAAGCGGAACAATGGCCAGCAGCACAGGGTTGATGAAGAGAATGTTACTGTTGTGCCAGGTATAATCGTGGTTGGTGAAGAAGCTCATAAAAAACAGGAGCGACCCCATAAGGCCGAAGAACAGGCCTAGGGCGCTCTGGGTGAACGCAAGAAGCGGGCGGCCAAGAAGCGGGCGTTTGGCGTAGATGCGGGCAAAGCATGCGAGCATAGCCGCCAGCACTATACCAACGGCGAGTTCATAAGGCCATTGTCGACGGGGAATGTCGAGGACTGCCGGACGGTTCTCGGCGCGGTTCAGCACTTCCACGCTAGAAACAAGGGGACGCTCGACACCGGTGTCGTCAGTGTAGGTGAAGTCGCTGATACGAAGGCCGATCTCTGCCGGTAGGAACATTTCCTCCCAGATGGTGATTGGTACATCGATGTCCTGCCCCATGAGGAAGTTAAGCGCCCAGTCCATGAACGGCGAGAACCATGTATGGCGGCGGACATGCTGGCGAAGGGTGTAGCGCCCGGGCGCATCGCCAAAACGCGCCTTGAACTGACCCTGAGTAGCAAGGTCGATGATGTCGCGGATGCGTGTGGCGCAGTTGTCCTTAAAGTGGTGGTAATAATAGTCGCGGTTTTCGGGCAGGACGTTGTTTTCAGCGAAACGGCGTATGGCCTCCTCAGTTTCTGGTGAGAGGTCCAGCGTGTAGAGGGTGATGTCGCGGTTAGTGGCGATGTAGGTTTGGAAACTTCGCTCTGCCGAGGACACGCCGCAGCTATACAGCAAGCGGCCAAAGGCGAAGTTCCGGTAAAAATGCTCATTCTCAAACGAGAAGATACCATAGTCGTAGAAACGGGCTGTGCCGGCGCTGTGGTCTTCAATAACCAGCGCGATATGCCCCCACCAGAAGTACAATTCGTCGCCCGGTCCCATCACCGCGATCTTCAGGGTGAAACGATCCGGCACAGCAGCGTCAGTTTGTGCGCCAAGGCACTGCACGCCCAGCGCCAGCAGGAGCAACAGGCTGAGTAAAAAACGATCATTCATCTTACCAGTATAGTATTTTTACCCAATCCTGTATATATAAAGGTATGACAAAGGTCAGTGCCATCTCCACGCCGCTCACAATACTGAAGATAGTGACCACTCCGGCATTACGCGGGGCAACAGGGCGTTATTTCAAAGCGGTGTTTACTAAGTTCTTTGCCTTGCAATATAAGGCGGCGCGAAAACCCGGTCTCATTCCAGTTGCGTCGGTGGATCACGCGCTGGACGTGACGATTCCATTCTCGCCAAAATGGGTGGCGATCTATCTGGACTTTGTGCCGTTCTGGATACGCATCATTGGGTTCCTGCTCAAGACTTACCAACAGAAAGGCTGGGCAGCGGCGGCAAACTTCATCGACACCATGGGACAGCTCTATATCTCTGCCGCTGAAGTCTACGCCCGCCATCTATCCACCACTCGCCGCCCTCGTTATCTGGGTTCGCCCCGTTTCATCGTGATACACGCCTTTGACCCGCATCTCATGTGCATACCGAGCCTTCATGTGATGGTGGTGATTCGCGCCTATACTAAGTTCCGCGCCATTGTACAGGCTATGAATGACGGACAACGCTTTGGCGAGGAGCTTGACGCGGCGCGGCGGCACGCCATCGCCATTACAGAATCGCTGCTGTACATAAAGCAGCATAGTATCAACTGTGTTGCCGCTGCCATGTACGCCATGACCCGCTTTGACGCGCCGCTGTTTCCGCCGGAAGAGGCGCGTTGCTTTGTTGACGCGCTCTTTGCCACGCCTGACAAGGACGGTCGCCCGCTGGAGACGCGCCCTGACGCGGCGGAACGCGCCGTCATTCAGAGGCGGGTCTGGCTGCTGTATCAGCGTTTTGTTGAGGCTGGGACAACGGCGGCAACGTGGGAAGAGCCGCTGCTCGCTTTCCTGCGCGAAAGCCCGCGAGAGAACCCGCGTGAGACGGCAGCGTTATAGGGGAGTTCGTTTTTTCCAAAAACGCCTTGACATTTTCAGCGAAAGAGGTAGAATAGCTTTATGCTTTTGAACATAGCAGATAAAAAGACAGCATATACCCCACTGCACACTGCACACTGCACACTGCACACTGCACACTGCACACTGCACACTGCACACTGCACACTGCACACTGCACACTGC
>JAISAE010000023.1 GCA_031266875.1 Treponema sp. | reverse complement strand
GAGTGGTGGACTCACCAATGCGTGAGCGAAGGACTCACCAATGCGTGAGTGGTGGACTCACCAATGCGTGAGCGAAGGACTCACCAATGCGTGAGTGGTGGACTCACCAATGCGTGAGTGGTGGACTCACCTAGTGTGAGCGAAGGACTCACCAATGCGTGAGTGGTGGACTCACCAATGCGTGAGTGGTGGACTCACCTATGCGTTAGAGCGTCTCTAACCACTGGGTTAGAGCGTCTCCCCACTATGCGTTAGAGCGTCTCTAACCACTGGGTTAGAGTCTCTAACCTATGCGGTAATCCACTTCGACGGGTTTTTCCTCTGCGGTTGAACTCACATATAGTAATGGCGGTTTTCATTGTCTTGCGATTTCATACAATCGCAGTGCCAAGACTCTGTGCCGAGAGCAATGCGTGGGGGCGGCGACCGTCGATGATGCGCGTTTCTCTGACACCGCCTGCCAACGCTTTGATACAGCTATCGGTCTTGGGGATCATGCCCTTGCTTATTGCGCCGTCTCGCTTGAGTTGCTCCAGTTCAGTCCGCGACAGTTCGCTGATAAGCGAGGACGGGTCTCTGACGTTACGTAAAAGTCCGGGTACATCGGTCATAAGGATAAGCCGGGCGGCTTTTGTGGCAACGGCAAGCTCCGCCGCTGCGGTATCGGCGTTTACATTGAGGCTACGCCCTGCATCCTCGCCCAAGCCAAGCGCGACTGAGGATACTACCGGAATGAAACCGCTGTCGAGGACGTGGTTCAGCACATCAAGGTCAACGCTCTCGATTTCTCCGACTAGACCGAGGTCAACGCTTTTGATACGCCGCGCTTTGAGTAGGCCGCCGTCAATACCGCAGAGACCCACAGCCCTGCCTCCCCACGTCTGGATAAGGGCGGTAATCTCCTTGTTGAGCTTACCGCATAAAACCATCTGTACGATCTCCATGGTCTCCTCATCTGTGTAGCGTAAGCCATTTACAAAGCGGCTTACTTTATTAACTCTTCTGAGCATGGCGTCGATCTCTGGACCGCCGCCATGAACCAGTATAACCCGCTCCTGTCCCGCCATACAGATTAGATCCTCAATAACCGCAGTTTTGAGGTCTTCGTTAATCATGGCGCTTCCACCATACTTGATAACCGTTGTTTGCATCATGTACAAGTTATAGCATATTTTGTTGAGAATAGGCTATGATACCCTATGTGTTATTCTTGTTTGCATACCCATACTACGTTTTGTGATGGAGAGGACGATATCGAAACCTTTTGCCGAGTTGCGTATGAGAAAGGGTTTGACAGCCTTGGTTTCAGCGCCCATGCGCCTATCAGGAAAAAGACCGGCTGGGCGTCGGAATGGCATCTGCCGGACGAGCGACTCTCCGAATACCTTGACGCGGTACGGGAGGCGCGGCGACGCTGGGAAGGGAGGCTCCGCGTACTCGCCGGGCTTGAAATCGACTTTGTCCCAGGGCTTATAGGCCCTGCCGACAGAGATTACCGGGAACTGGGACTGGATTACTGTATCGGCTCAGTTCATTACCTTATTCCACCACGCGGGGAACCTTTCGAGGTTGATGGATCCCCTGAAATATTCGCCAAAGGGATTGAAGAAGGGTTTTCAGGAGATGCCGAGGCAATGGTGGACGCCTACTGGGACGCGGAAGAAGCACTCATTCGCGCCGGAGGTTTTGATATTCTGGGGCATATTGACCTTATCAAAAAAAATAACCAAGATGAGCATTGGTTTTCGCTTGAGTCCGAGACCTACCGCGTCCATCTTGTACGGGTTGCGGACTGTATCGCGCAGATGTACGGGACTTCACCGTTTGTAGTTGAGGTCAACACCGGCGGCCTTAACCGGGGGAAGACACGGGATACCTACCCTTCCCTGCCGCTGCTGCGCTTATTACGGGAGCGGGATGTACCGCTCATCATCACTGCCGACGCACACCGTGCCTGCCATCTGGACGGCCATTATGCGGCGGCGCAAGAGATACTTCGTGAGATTGCTTATAAAGTTGCTCATTTCTCTCTTGTCGATTTTAATATTTGTGAGTATACTACTAATCTTAGGAACTATTCCTAATATAAAAAAAGGTTGGGTTATGAAGAAACATAGTAAGAAGCGTGACGCCATTTTGGAGCTTATCCAATCAACCTCGTCGCATCCGAGCGCTCGTTGGATTTACGAGCAACTCAAAGATCGGATACCCGGGCTTTCCCTTGCCACCGTGTACCGCAACATCAGTCTGTTCCTGAAAGAAGGAACTATCATCTCTGTTGGTGTAGTAAATGGAGAGGAACATTTCGATGGCTTTATTGATCCGCGTCCTCACTTGATATGTACTCACTGCGGGCGGGTCATTGATATCCCGAATCCCAACATGGAGCTTCTCAAGGTCATTGCTGAACAACAGCAGGAACTGCGGTTAATTCCTCATGGTTTCAATATTGATTATCGAAAGATAATCTTCTACGGTATCTGTGAGGACTGTAGCATGAAAGACGCTGAAAATTCGGAGCGTGCAGAGCAGTCGAAAGCCAAGCAGGAACATGTTGGGTAAGCATCGGGATCTAAGCTATCGGAGCCGCGAAGCTTCGATAGCTTAAACGGAAACTACCGGCGTAAGCCGTTAGGAATATTTCAAAATACAGGAGAAAAGAAGATGAAGTTTGTTTGTCTAGTCTGTGGTTATGTACATGAGGGCGATCAGCCGCCGCCAGCATGTCCTCAGTGTAAGGCTCCTGCGTCCAAGTTTAAGGCGCAGGATGCGGGAACCGCCTATGCTGCGGAGCATGTGGTCGGTGTTGCCAAGGGTGTTGAGAAAGATATTCTTGATGACCTGCAGGCGAACTTTAACGGCGAGTGCAGCGAAGTCGGTATGTATCTTGCCATGAGCCGTGTCGCGGATCGGGAAGGCTACCCTGAGATTGCTGAGGCGTTCAAGCGATACGCCTTTGAGGAAGCGGAACACGCTGCGAAGTTCGCCGAGCTTCTTGGTGAAGTCATCACCAACAGTACCAAACGCAACCTCGAACTCCGCAGCGCCGCCGAGCATGGCGCCTGCGAAGGCAAAGTCAAGCTCGCCAAGCTCGCCAAAGAGCGCGGCTACGACGCTATTCACGATACGGTTCATGAGATGGCCCGCGATGAGGCCCGCCATGGCTGTGGCTTCAGCGGTCTGCTGAAGCGGTATTTCGCATAAAACACGAGCTACGGTTCTTAGCCGCTGTTCCTTATGGGACAGCGGTTTTTTTTACCAGTGCAAGACCTGCCTCCACCGGTAAGTCTCATATTCTTCAAGACGCATCGACAGGCGTCCATCAGTCGTAGGTTATCTCCGCTTTCAGCTTGGGGGCGGCGGCGAGGGCTGCACGATGATGACTGGGGCCGTTGCGCAGCTGTCCTCCGGCGTCAGGGTTACGGACATCTCCACAATATGCGCTGACGACGCTTCACACGCCCGATCAGACGCGGCGTGATAGGCGCCCCTGCGCTTACATTCGCGGTTTCAACGCCTTTGGCGGCGTATCCCGGCACGCTTCACTTTATAAATAGCTTTGTCGCCGTGGCGGCCAACAAGGCGCTCTTCAATGGGGTCGGCCATCACGTCAAGGGCTTCCATGCAAAGCGCCCCGAACAGCACCTCGTCGGCGTCGGGGATGAGCAGGGCATTCATGGCTTTTTTGCGGTCCTTCCAGCGGAACTCCACCGGTTCGGTGGTAGAGTATTCTTCGGTCGTGCCGTCCGCCAGCGTGGCGGTCTCGACACCGGTTATCTCCAGCCCCAGGGCGGCGCGGGTTTCCTCGTTGATGACCAAAAACCACGAACCCGTGTCTACACAAGCATCTATTGTGAGGCTGCGAACCTCGGATTGGGGCATAAACCCCCGCTTGGCGGCGCTCATGTCTCCCGTATTGGTCAGGGTGATGGTCTCGTTAAATGTACTCATTGTTTACTCCTTGGCCTCATTCTATCTCAAAACCGCCCCGGCCTCAAGTTCCCGCGCTGCAAATGTCAACAAGTTAAACAAACATGAAACCAAGGCTTGTGGATGTTCGCGGATTGCGCCAAAGGGCGACGGATTAACACGGATGTTTTGACCAGAACATCCTTCTTAAACCTGTGTAACCTGTGGACAAGGGTTCTTAACTTGTTGACAATGACCGCGTTGCGGCTCGGAACCTTTAGGCTATAACCCAAGCCTTAAAAAGCCGCCCCAACGCAAGGGCTTGCACGGCAGCGGCTTGCCGCTGGGCGAGGGGATACTCACCGGACACAGGCGCTTGGAACAGATAAAAAACGCCGACTAGCTGAGGCTAACCGGCGTCTCTGCTTCACACGCCCGATCAGATGCGGCGTGGGAATGAGCGTACAAAATAGATTTGTAAAATCAACGTACTAACACATCCCAGTGATCCCTTTCTTTAACATACAAACCTCCATTAGGGGATCTGTATGCTGGATAACCATCTACAGAACCATCTCGAGTGAAATTATTTTCAATATAGCTATCGAGAGTGGAGTTAAAACGCAAATCAACTTTATAACCATTTCCATGACTATAAGTTCCAGAATTATGACCACCAGTGCTTTCTGTGCCTCCAGTTATGACTATGTTTCTTGCGTTTACACGTGAGCTTAACCATACAATTTCAAGTAATGTGGCTTCTCTTATACCTTCAAGAGATGTTTGGGGCGCTGATGCATTCACGGTTATTCCAACATTACTCAATCTTCGCCTAGCTGAAGCATCTGTAAGAGTTTGTGCAAAAACAGTTGAAGACACAAAACCTAATACCAAAATCAATACAAAAAATCTTTTGTTTTTCATTTGAAAAACTCCTTGATTAAATCTCCTTATGGAGATTCATTGTTAACAACTCATACGAGCTGTTTATTATTAAGTTTCATAAAACCATAATTTTGGACTATTTTCAAGTACTACATACTTAAAAAACCAAAATTTCAGATTTTATGGCACATAACTACCTTTTCGCGGCGGTTCCCGCAGACAAGGGCTGCTTTCCCGGAACGCCTTCCACGTTGTACGCCCCTCATGCGCGTACCGCATATCCGTCATACCTGTTATTCCATAGGCGTTCCTCCTTTTCCTTTATCCGCTCATTCTTATGGAATCACCGCCGAAGCCACCGGCCCCCACTGCCCGGCCTCGCCCTTCCGGTTCTCGTAGCGGCAGCAGACATAGACCGTCTTGCCCGCATCTTCCGCGTCAAAAATGAGCTTCTCCTTCCCTCGCCGCGTAAACCGGTAGCGCTGGAGACTCTTTCCGTCCGCCGGAATCTTCATCAGGTAGTGCTTATCCGAGGCCGCCTGCTCAAGCGTGGCTCCGCCGGGCGGCATAACGCCGACGTAGATCGCGTAGCCGTAATCGCTTTCGGGATCAAGCTCCTCGGTTCCCGCCAGAGGCCCCAGATGAAGCGTTATCGCGTGGGGTCCGCCCGGGTAGCTCAAGGACGCGGCAGGCACGCCGTCAGGCGCCGGCGCCGGAGATGGGTGCGTATCCTTCTGCCTGAAGCCCAGGGCCGCCCAGTCCCCTTCTGAAAGTGGCGGAATCTTGAAGTACCGGTCTCGGAAGAACCGCATCTTCGCGCTCAGCGCCTTAAACGCCTCTTGGCACTCCACGGTGATGACGTGGGTTCGTTCCGCGTCGCTCTGCGCCTTTTGTAACAGGGCCTGCGCCGTCGAACAAAGGGTTCCCAGTTCCGTAAACTCCGCCTCCGGCACTCCCCAGGCGGTCCGCCTGACCTCAGTCAGGTACAGAATCCAGCTCAGACACATTGCCAGAATCGCCGCTCGTGGCGCCGGCAGCCAATCAGCGCTTTTTGGCATAGCTTTCTCCTCTCTGTGTTGAAACGAATGTTTTATTCGTTGTAACGAATGACCTATAAGTTGAAGGGGCTGAGTCATCCGTTGTAACGGCCGGCTCAGAAGTTTTAACTGGCAATCCAGAAGTTGAAACTTTTGACTCAGAAGTTTTAACTGGCAAGTCAAAAGTTTTAACTGTAGGCTCAGAAGTTTTAACTGGCGACTCTACAGTTTT
>JAISAE010000101.1 GCA_031266875.1 Treponema sp. | reverse complement strand
CTCCCAGCATGGTGGGACAGCGACTCTCAGCGTAGAGGGAGGACGACTCCCACCATAGTGGGACAGCGACTCTCAGCGTCGAGGGAGGACGACTCCCTCCCTAGTGGGCCAGCGACTCTCGGCGGCGAGGGCGGACGTCTCCCCCCTGAGTCTGTCTCTGAGACCCTCCCTCGTGGGAACCAGACTCCCACCATAGTGGGACAGCGACTCTCAGCGTAGAGGGAGGACGACTCCCAGCGTAGTGGGACACCGACTCCCAGCGTAGTGGGACACCGACTCCCAGCGTAGTGGGGAGACACTCTGCTACTGCTTGTTTTGCTCATGTTCCATAAGGGCGCGTACCAGCACCGGAAGCCCGTAGAGCCTGATAAAGCCCTGCGCGTCAATGTGATTGTACAAGTCGCCGGTGGTGAAGCTGGCAATGCTGCTGTTGTAGAGCGAGCAAGGAGAACTGATGCCGGCGGAACTGATCGAGCCTTTGTAGAGCTTGAGCCGCGCCTTGCCGCTTACGGTTTCCTGAGTGCTGTCCACAAACGCGGAAAGCGCCTCTCTCAGCGGCGTGAACCAAAGCCCGCCGTAGATGAGTTCTCCCATCTTGAGCGCGACCTGCTGTTTAAAGGCGTATGTTTGCCGGTCCAGGCAGATGTGTTCTAGTTCCTGATGGGCGTAGTACAGGATACTGCCGCCCGGAGTTTCGTAGATGCCACGGCTCTTCATGCCAACAATGCGGTTTTCCACGAGGTCAGTGATGCCGACGCCATGGGCGCCGCCGATCTTGTTAAGCGTCTGTATGAGAAGCACTGCCTCAAGGCGCGTGCCATTCACCGCAAGCGGAATGCCTTTCTCAAACTCAATGTCCACATACTCAGGCGTGTCAGGCGCTTTCTCTGGCGGTACGCTCATCCTGAGCATACGCTCAAGCTCAGGCTCATTGCCCGGTTCCTCAAGCTCAAGGCCCTCGTGAGAGAGGTGCCACAGATTATCATCACGGCTGTAGGAATCACTCTTCTTCATAGGCACTGGAATGTTCCGCTTCTCCAGATACTCGATCTCCTCATCGCGGCTCTTGATATCCCAGATTCGCCACGGGGCGATGATTTCAAGGTCAGGGGCAAAGGCCATGATCCCAAGGTCAAAACGTACCTGATCGTTGCCCTTACCAGTCGCGCCATGGGCAATGGCTAGCGCACCTTCTTTACGGGCATAGTCAACCAGCACTTTGGCGATGAGGGGACGGGCAGTGGCAGTGCCGAGCAGGTACTTGTCCTCATACAGGGCGCTGGCCTTGAGCGCGGGGAAGACATAGTGTTCCACATACTCTTTTTTTACATCAGCCACATGGCAGGCAATAGCGCCGCTTGCCACCGCCCGCCCGGTAATAGTCTTCCAGTCAGCCTCCTGACCCACGTCAACGCAGACTGCCACAATGTCGCAATCGTAGTTTTCCTTGAGCCAGGGGATAATCACCGTAGTATCAAGCCCGCCGGAATAGGCAAGCACGATCTTTTTCTTCATAGAGACTCCTTATGATATTAAAAGTCAGAGCGAACAATACGGAAACCGAGATAGTAATTTCGGTACGAAGGCGTGTATGCGTCGCGGTAGCTTGAGCGGAGGTACGAAGCGTCGTCATACCAGCCGCCGCCACGGGTTACGCGATACGAGCCGGTATTAGTGCCGCTGGGCGAGACCTTAATTTCCGTATAATACGTTCCATACCAGTCCCAGCACCACTCTCGTACATTACCATGCATGTCGTAAAGGCCGAACGCATTGGGAGGGAATGTTCCCACTGGTAAGGTTTTTTCGCGGTAGATACCTTTAGGCCCGCTGTAGGGGTTGTTGCCGTCAAAATTCGCAAGGCTTGTGATGATGTTCGCGCCGGTGTTAAACGAAGTGCGCGTATTGGCGCGGCAGGCGTATTCCCATTCAGCCTCTGTGGGTAAACGATACCCATTGGCGGTCTTATCCCAGGTTACCTGCCAGCGGATAGTATCAAATTCACTCAGGTTGCTCGGATCACTGCGTGTTTTATTGATGGTGTAGGCAGGAATCAGACCATCCCGTTCACTGCGCTTATTGCAATACTCTATCACGTCGTACCAGCTTACCTGTTCAACCGGCAGGTCAGAGCCTTTGAAGTTGCTAGGGTTACTCCCCATGATCTCCTGATATTCCCGCTGAGTTACTTCATACTTACCTATATAAAAAGCGCTGATACTCACTTCATGCTGGATTTCATCTTTATCTCTGGCTTCTTCGGACTCTGGACTGCCTATGAGCAGGGTTGACTCCCCTATTCTCACGAAGTTCTCAGGGATGAAATTGACATTTGCGCCGGAATGTACGCCAGTTAGTTTGTACGAAAGCTCAGACATAAGGTGCAGGCCGTCGGTTACGCTGACATAGTTCACATATCCCCCGACTAATTGGCTAGAATCTTCGGTATTGAGTATGGATACCATGAACATATTAGTGGGGCCTAGACTTCTTATCTCACTGACCAGTACATACTGCGCATTGACCGCTTTGCCGATGGCCTTGATACTGCTGGGATTGCTGCGGAAATCAGCATAGCGTTCAATGTGGTATTCTTCCATAATTTGTTCGAGATAAGGCTTGTCAAAGGGAAGTACCGCGTACTTCCTGCTGTTCGCCACCTCAGTAACCAGCAGTTGAGACAAAACTGCCGCATCACTCTTTTCCACAGGTTTGTCCATAGTGTTCAGTTCCAGAATCGCAAGTTTCGGCAGGGTTGTAGAATCAAGGCTGATGGCGCTGGAGAGCTTCTTTGCCATATCAGGCAGGAGCGCGGTAACTTCCTCGATACTCCGGTACTCACGGTAGTCACCCGCTATCTGTTGTAATTCTCTCACGTCTACAATAGTGATATGAATAAGGTTGCGGTCTCCCAGTTTTTGTATATGACCTGCTACTACATAGTCAGCGTTGAGCCCGGTCCCCAGCTCATCAAGGGTTTTAGGATCAGTTAAACTCGTTGAACTTTGTATTTGTCCCGCTAAGACACCCGCAACAGTAGCGTTCCAGGGAACAAGGGTAAAAACATTGGCTATTTCCGGCTGATACGACAGCAACATAGCGATAGTCTCTCCATCTTTAGTTTCACCCCCAGTAAAAGGCAGTATTGCCAAACGCGGTTTAAGCTGGGCATGGAGACTGATACTTATAGTAAAGAACAACACCAAAGGTAGTAAGGTTTTTCTCATACTTTTCTCCTCATATAAAATTGGGCTTCCTTCATCATTATCCCTGAATTCACCAACTCACACAATAGAAAAATGGTGAGCGGTGCGCTGAAAAGACGCGGTTGATTAACGAGCAAACTTTGCCCTATAGTGGTGCTGTTTTATGTATTTGTATTAAGGAGCTAACTAGCCTAATGATTATCGCTATGAAGTGGGGAACACCCCATATTGAGGTGATGCGCTTTGTCGGCCTGCTTGAAAAGCGCGGCGTAAAGGTCAATGTGTCTGAAGGCACGTCGCAGATCGTGCTGGGTCTGGTAGGGGACACGACTGACATTGACGAGAAGGCATTATCAGCTCACCAGTGGGTAGAGAAGGCGCTTCGTGTGCAGGAGCCGTACAAGCGGGCGAACCGGCTCTTTCACCCGGAAGATACGCTGATTGAGGTTACGCGGCGGGATGGCGCGGTGTCCAGCATTGGCGCGGGAAAGCTCGGGGTTATAGCCGGGCCGTGTTCAGTGGAAACACAGGAGCAGATCGTGTCGATTGCGGAAGCAGTCAAGCAGGCGGGCGCTGGGTTCCTGCGGGGCGGGGCGTTTAAGCCGCGTACCAGTCCCTACAGCTTTCAGGGCTTGGGCTGTGAGGGGCTGGAACTTTTGCTTGAGGCAAAAAAAGTTACCGGCCTTCCCATTATCAGCGAACTTATGGGGATTCATCAGATTGAGATATTTGACGCGGTGGACATCATTCAGGTTGGAGCGCGAAATATGCAGAACTTCACTCTGCTTAAAGAACTGGGTCACTGCCGTAAGCCCATACTGCTGAAACGTGGAGCAGCGTGTACAGTAACAGAGTTGCTCATGGCTGCGGAGTACATTATGGCCGGCGGCAATGACCGCGTGATTCTCTGCGAGCGCGGGATACGCACGTTTGAAAACTACACCCGCAACACGCTGGACATATCGGCGATTCCTATTCTCAAAAAGCAGAGCCATTTGCCGGTTATTGTTGACCCCAGCCATGCCACAGGCAGAAGCTGGCTGGTTCCCTCGCTGTCCAAGGCCGCTATTGCCGCTGGCGCGGATGGTATCATGGTGGAAGTGCATAATAACCCGGAGGCGGCGCTCTGCGATGGCGAGCAGTCCATCACGCCGCAGGCGTTCAGCGCACTCATGGCGAGCCTGAAACAGTACGCAGCCTTTGAGGGGAAAACGCTGTGATCCCCAGAAAGCCTATTGAGGAGTGTACTGTTGGTATCGTGGGTCTGGGGCTGATGGGCGGCGCAATAGCGCTGGCTCTGCGTAAAGAAAAAATCGTTTGGGAACAGGGGCGGCTCCTTGCCTGCGACATTGACGCGGGGGTCATTGGCGCGGCTCTGGGTGAAGGCGTGATTGACGAGGGTTTTACCGTACCGGAAACCATGCTGGGGCGCTGCGATGTGGTGTTCCTCTGCCTCAATCCCTCAACCCTGCTCCGTTTTATGACCCAGTACATGGCGGCGTTTCGCGTTGGCGCTCTGCTCACCGACATTGCCGGCATCAAGGGTAGTATTGTCGCGGCCATGGAACAAAGCCTCCGCGATGACCTTGACTTCATTCCCGGACACCCCATGACAGGCAGTGAGAAGGGCGGCTTTGCCAACGCTGCTCATTGTAACTTTCACGGGAAGAACTACATCCTGACGCCGCTTGCGCGAAATAAGCCGGAAAACCTGAGCTTTCTCAAGGCGCTCATTCACCGCATGGGCTTTAGCCGCGTCACCGAAACCACAGGGCTGGATCACGACAAGAAGATCGCCTTTACCTCAGAACTCTGTCATGTGATTGCAGCCGCGCTCATTGACTGCGAGCCAGACACCAGCATCACGCGCTTTGGCGGCGGCAGTTTCGAGGACCTCACGCGAATAGCCATGCTGAACGTACCGATGTGGACTGAAATCTTTCTGGAGAATCGTGTGGAACTGCTGGCGCGTATCAGCCGGTTTGAGGGAAGCCTGAGCAAGCTCAAGGGTCTGATTGCCAATGAACAACGGGAGGAGCTGGAAACAAATCTGTACGCAGTACGGAAGCGCCGTGCTGCCATGAGCGGTTGACTGAATCAGACGCTTGTATATATTTATAGAAGACAAATTACGAAGTAATTGAAGGAGTGTATTATGAGTGTCGTTGGCATTGAGTATGTGGAAGCCCGTGAGATTCTTGATTCACGTGGCAACCCAACGGTTGAGGTTGATGTGTGGCTGGAAGATGGCAACACATGGGGACGGGCGGCGGTTCCATCCGGCGCGTCTACGGGCGAGCATGAAGCGGTGGAACTTCGAGACGATGATAAGAGCCGGTATCTAGGCAAAGGCGTGCTTAAGGCTGTTGAGAACGTCAACAACATCATCGCGCCAGAAGTGCAGGGGCTTGACGCCTGTAACCAGCTTGATATCGACCGTACGATGATCGAGCTTGACGGGACCGAGAACAAAGGCAACTTGGGCGCAAACGCCATATTGGGCGTATCCATGGCGACTGCCCGCGCAGCCGCTAGTTATCTGGGACTTCCCCTTTACAAGTACCTGGGAAATTTCCACGCCAGCCTCCTGCCCGTGCCTATGGCCAACATCATTAATGGCGGCAAGCACGCGGATAACAAGGTCGACTTCCAGGAATTTATGATCATGCCGATTGGGGCTGAATCCATGCGGGAAGCAGTTCGCTGGACCGCCGAGACATTCCATAGCCTCAAAAAGCTCCTTAAAGACGCAGGCAAAAACACCGCTGTCGGAGACGAAGGCGGTTTCGCGCCGGATATTGGCAATGAGGAAGCGCTCGAATACATCATGAAGGCCATAGAGAAGGCGGGCTACAAGGCGGGTGAGCAGATCGGCATTGCGCTTGACTGCGCGAGTTCCGAGCTGTTTGACGAGGGCGGCAAGCAGGGCTACAAGTTCTGGAAGTCAAACCCGGACAAGCTCTTCAGTGCTGATGAGATGATCGAGATCTACTCCACATGGGTATCCAAGTACCCCATCATCTCAATTGAAGACCCGCTTGATCAGAACGACTGGGAAGGCTATGTGAAGATGACAAAGGCGCTTGGCTCCAAGATTCAGATCGTGGGCGACGACTTTTTTGTAACAAACACAAAGCGCCTTTCGCGGGGCATCGCCGAAGGCTCGTGCAACTCGATTCTCATCAAGGTGAACCAGATTGGCACACTCACCGAGACCTGCGAGGCGGTTGAGATGGCCAAACGCGCCGGTTACACCGCGATCATCTCTCACCGTTCCGGCGAAACCGAGGACAGCTTCATCGCCGACCTAGTGGTTGGCCTTGAAACCGGCCAGATCAAGACCGGCTCCATGAGCCGTACCGACCGCGTCTGCAAGTACAACCAGCTTATGCGTATTGAGGATGAGCTTGAAGGCATTGCCCAGTACGCGGGCAAGAAAGCGTTTTACAACCTAAAAAAGTAGGGTAAAAACAAAAAGCCGTCTCAAAGGAGACGGCTTTTATGTTATCTCATCTATATCACAATGTACCACAAGGCCAATTTAATTTTTAACAATATAGCTTGACAAAAGATTTCTTTCTTGAGATTCTACCTATACCAATTGTGGTACCATATTACCTATTTAGGAGGATTTTTTAATGAGCCGGAAATTTCAAACAGTAGGCAGCTTGCTGCGCCCCGAAGGGCTGCTGAAATACAAGAACCAAATTGAACATCGGGACGACATCACCTATCCCTTCTACAATGATTTTGAAGGGTATGAGGCCTGTGAATGTGAGGCCACAAAGGATGTGGTGAAAGACCAAACGCGGCACGGGCTTACCATCCTCACCGATGGCGAATACTCCAAGTCTATGTGGCATTTGGACTTTGTGTGGGGACTCAAGGGGATAGACCGCTACATCGCTGAACATGGCTACTTTTTCCGTGACAAGGACCTCAAAGGCCACTATGAGACGCGCAGGGACATCGGTATCCGTATCACCGGCCCCTTATCCGGGCGGAACCACCACTTCAACAAGGTGTTCAAACGGCTTACTGAATATGCGCCGCCGGACGCTGTTGTCAAGCAGTGCGTATGGGCTCCGGCTCATGCCTACACCGAGCTTACGGTCTTTGACAAGCTGGCGGGAGCGGGTTGCGTATATGAGACAAACGACGCGCTCAAGCAGGGCCTTGTCAATGCGTATAAGGAGTTCGTGGAAGAATACGCCAGCATAGGCGGGAAAATTCTGCAATTCGACGACTGCCTCTGGGAGTTGTTTGCCGCCGACAACGAAAATTCTCCATTCACAGGCAGCGCGGAATCCCCGGAACTTCAGGGCATAGCGGAGGAGTTTGTGGCCATCAACAACGAGGTGATTGATTACGGCCATTCCTTGGGCCTTACTATGTGGACGCACAACTGCCGGGGTAACTACTCATCGCGGAATATGTGCGGCGGCTCTTATGCGGCAATAGCGAACCTGTTCTTGGGATCACAGCGATACGACCGCTTCTTCCTTGAGTGGGACGACGACCGGGCAGGATCGCTTGACGCGCTTGCGACATTCAAAGACAAGCCGGAAGCGGAAATTGTACTGGGGCTTCTTTCGAGTAAGACAAACACGCTTGACGATGAGGATCGTGTTATACACCTGCTGGATGAAGCGTGTAACATCATCCCCAAAGAGCGTCTTTTTCTTTCGCACCAGTGCGGCTTTGCTTCTTGTGATGGCGGAAACGAACTGACCAAAGACGAGCAGTGGGCGAAGATAGATCAAGGTCAGAAACTCGCGTTTGATTATTGGCGCGAATAGCTGCTATAGAGAACATGGTATCGTAAAAGCGCGTACATGTCTGACGAAGTTTCAGGCCTCTGACTCAGGACTGAAACTTCGGTAACAGACTTTACGCCAACGCAAATTAAAATCCATCGAACACTGATTAAAATCCACCTCCAGCCGATTGAATTCCATCTGTGGACGATTAGACTTCACCGGAGGCCGACTGAATTCCATCTGTGGACGATTAGACTTCATCGAGGGCCGATTGAATTCCATCTGTGGACGATTAGACTTCATCGGGGGCCGATTGAATTCCATCTGTGGCCGACTGGAGTTCATCTGTGGCCGATTGAATTCCATCTGTGGACGATTAGACTTCACCGGGTGCCGATTGAATTCCATCTGTGGCCGATTGGAGTTCACCGGAGGCCGACTGAATTCCATCTGTGGCCGATTGGAGTTCACCGGGTGCCGATTGAATTCCATCTGTGGACGATTAGACTTCATCGGGGGCCGATTGAATTCCATCTGTGGACGATTAGACTTCATCGGGGGCCGATTGGATTCCATCTGTGGACGATTAGACTTCATCGGGGGCCGATTGGATTCCATCTGTGGACGATTAGA
>JAISAE010000063.1 GCA_031266875.1 Treponema sp. | reverse complement strand
CGAGTGGAACACTCTCACTCGGTCGGGTGGAACACGCTCACTCGGTCGAGTGGAACACCTTCACTCGGTCGAGTGGAACACTCTCACTCGGTCGAGTGGAACACGCTCACTCGGTCGAGTGGAACACGCTCACTCGGTCGAGTGGAACACGCTCACTCGGTCGGGTGGAACACGCTCACTCGGTCGGGTGGAACACGCTCACTCGGTCGGGTGGAACACGCTCACTCGGTCGGGTGGGTTTTTCCTTTATGGTCGAGTTTTGGTTGTTAAGCGGCGGCGCGAAATACCGTTGCGCCGCCGCTTAGTGGCTTGCGCTATACGCGCTGTTTGAGGAACTTGAGGCTCTGGGCAAGACTGGTGAAGGGGTCAATGAGGAAGTCGGCGTCCTGCTCGATCACGGCGTAGGGGATATTGGTTTCCTTGGTGGCCGCGATGATTTCATCCCAGTCAAGGTTGCCTTCGCCGATTTCAGCAAACTGCCGAACCTGCTTCACGATGCGGTAGTCCTTGAAATGAATGACCTTGATACGGCCATTCAGCTTCTTAATGTACTTAACCGGATTTGCGCCGCCTGCTTGTACCCAGAACGTATCGAGGATGAAGTACAGGTCTGGACACTCGTCAATGAGGCGGTCTATGGCCCGAACCCCGTCCCATTTCTCAAACTCAAGGTCGTGGTTGTGGTACCCAAAGGTAAGGCCCTCATCCTGTATCTGCTTACCAATTTCATTAGCTTTTTTTATGAAGCGGGTATACCCTTCGTGACTGTTTGGGAACACATCGCCCGGACGCATACCCAAGCCAATGTGAGAACAGCCCCATTGCTTGTGTTCCGCAATCAGCTTTTTAAGGTCCGCCGGATCAGCAAGCCTAGCCCACGGAACATGGGTAACGCAGACATCAAGCCCCAGTTCCTTCACCCAGCCGGCCAGCAGCTCAGGGGCGCAAGGCCCAAAGCCGGAAATTTGAATCACGTCAAAGCCAAGTGCCTTGACCCGTCGCAGGGTCGCCTCAATGTCCGCCGGGGTCTTAGTGTAGTCCCGTACGGAATACAGTTGCGCGCCTAGTTTCATAAAACACCTCCATCAATAACCCTTGGCTAAAGCCAGGGGCGTGCAGCTTGGGCTGATTGCTTAGCTACACCTTCGTGTATCACCACGTGTTCAGCTTCTTTGCATTACCGAATACATTAACACGATTCGCCTCTGCTGGCTTCCCCTAATTTTCCAGCTTCATCTGATTCCACACCAGCGGGCTTTCCTGACCAACACGCCAGAAGCCCACAGCTCGTACGCCCATTGAGTGATACATATCCAGACGCCGCGCAATAGACCGCTCGTCCTCATAGTAGGCGTTTATCGTAACGGTGGTTTGGTAAGAAAAGTGCGGAATATCATGGTCCCACTGAACAGCAGTGATTCCCTGCTCAGCTTTGATCCGCTCAATGCTGGAGTGGATGTAGGCGCTGTTTGTGGTTATGTCGCCCCAAGTACGGCCATAAAAGGGCAGACCCATGACGAGCTTCTCAGGCCCGATGTTTTGCAGCGCGTAGGTGGCCACTGACCGGCACCAAGCCATAGACGCAATGGGGCCAGGCGCACTGTTTGACCAATGTTCGTCATAGGCCATCACCAGCATCCGGTCCATCATGCCCTTGATCCGGTTATAGTCGTAGACCGGATCGCTGTTTCTCACCAAAGCGCGAATGGCAATGGTAAACAGTTTGTTGCCAAGCCCGCTCCGCAAGTCCTCAAGGAACGAGCGAAAGTTAGGTCCGTCTCGCGCCGGTACATTCTCAAAGTCGATTTGCAGACCGTCAAAGGCTCGCGCTGCCGCCAGCAAGTCGGCGGTGAACTTCTGGCGCACAGGCCCGGGCGACAGCACCGCGTGCGAGAGCGCCTGACCGCTGCACACAGCCACGAGATGCAGACGCCCGGTAAAACCGCGATTACGAAGCACACGCGGGTCAGGCACGCTGATGAGTTCGCCGTAGATATTCGCCTCAGCGCCAAAGAAACCAATGTCTGATATAGGCATATCAGCGCGATACCGGTCTTCCTGCCCACTTATCACATAGCCCCAGATCTCCGGGAAAGCTGAGATTGGCAGAGGCTCGACATCATCAGGCGTACCCTCAGAAACATCCTCAATTACATCGCTCGCGTTCAGAAAAACAATATCAGTTTCAGGTAACACGGGCGCTCGCATCTCCTCTGATGCGTCAGCATTAACCGAAGTGAAGCAAAGCATGGCAATACCCAGCGCGAATACGATAAGCATGACGTATTCAACAATGACCCGTACCCGCATTTCACACCTCACCCTTCTCTGGTTCCACCTTCTTCTCAGTCAACGCTTTCGGCCCTGCTGGGAAATAGGGATACTGCAACTCATCAGGCGGCCACTGTTCACTTGGACTGGTGCTGGTATAGAAGAACGGCGCGGTCATGTCGATACCTGCGGCGCGGAACTCGTCCTGCAAATGATTGTGCAGGTCTGAGCGGATCGCTGAAATCTTGCTTACTTCTTTAATGTAGATATTCAACTCATAGCGGGCGTAGTTATCCTCCGGCGCTTTCTGGAGTACATAAGGCGCGGGTGTCTCCAGCGCATACACGGTTTTCCGCGCCGCGCTGAGCAAAATGTTGTATATCGTGGTCCAATGCACCGCATACGTCATGGTTACATCCGTATGGAGGATAAGTCCAGGGGATTGCTCCACCGAGAAGTTGTAGTTGGTAATCGCGGCGTTCAGGATCGACTGGTTGGGAAAAGTGATAAACTCATTCTTGGGGGTACGGATGCGCGTAACTGCCGCTGATTTTTCCACCACAAAGCCGGTAATATCGTGGATTTTGATGAGGTCGCCTATCTTGAACGGACGCATATAGGTAATGACAACGCCGGCAACGAAGTTCCCGATGGCCGAACTGGAGCTAAGCGAGAAGATGATACCCACAAACACGGACACGCCCTGGAAGATTGCGGATTCCGACCCAGGCAGGTATGGATAGATAACAATAATGGTGAAGGCATAGAGCAGAATACGGATGATGTTAAACGTTGGTATAGCCCAGTCCTCGTAAAACCCAGGAATCACCAGCTTACCTTTGGATATCTGGTCTGAGAAGAACCGGACTCCCTTCATCACATAGCGAACCAAAAAGAGGATCACCGCGATGGTTATCAGCTTGGGTATATAATTGATAAACGCGAACAGGGTGTCTCTTAGCGGATTAAGTATATAGCCAAAAAGACTGGAAGCAAGGCCGCGAGTCGGCTCAAACATGAGGAAGATAACTGGAAGCGTAAGGTACAACTGCACGATGATAACCAGATACTTGAGAATACCTATCAGAAACACACATATAGCAAGGATGTGATTAGCTTCCATCAAACGGTATTGCTTAAAACTGATAGGTTTGATGGATTTCTTACCCTTGTCCTGTATCCAGACCCTCAGCTTGGCGAACTGTCTCAGTACCACCCGTATCAGAATGATCTGGATAATGACAATAGCCGCCGCGATCCCGACGCGAATCAGCAAGTCCTGACGAACAAAGAGCGAGAGGAGTGAGGCCTCCTCTTCGACAATTTCCTGGTTAACATCGGAGGCTGCCACGACCACGCCTGTATCCAGATCATTGCTCGCAACATTCTCTTCACCGGCGGCCTCTTTGTTGACCTCACTTACACCAATAACGGCGTCGTGGATACCTCCTGCGTAGAGCAGGGCTGGCAAAAATATGAGATTTATTGAAACAAGCAAAACACACAAAGCCCTTCTTCTTTGAGAACGTGAAGAACGCATAATAACTCCTCTTTCTTTGAAACAAAACTCCGGCGCTCTTATAAAGGACGCTGTTGTAATAACTCTTCTTAATTAAGATATATCGGCTATTTGCTTTTCTGTCAGTGATCCAATATGCTTAAAAGAGACGCCAGAAGCGGCGGACAATACTGAAACGAGGGACTGGCCTGCTCCCTTTCGGGGTCCGGCCTGAACCCCGAAAGGAGCGATATATGTATGAATATCTTACCACTGGAACCTGCTCGACCAAGATTCGTTTTGATATACGAGAGAACAGGGTTTACAATGTTGCCTTTGAGAATGGCTGTAATGGCAATCTCAAAGGAATTGCCATACTTGCTGAAGGCATGGAGGCTGGCGAGCTTGTCAAGCGTCTCAAAGGTATCCAGTGCAAGACCCGTGGTACTTCCTGCCCAGACCAACTTGCTACAGCCATAGCTCAGGCAACAAAGGCCGGCTAATACTCAAAGGGCGCGCCACATCTAGTTCAGGCACATGGCGCGTCCACCGCAATCTCGTGAGGTGATTGCTCAACTGGTGTAACCGATAATCATGTTATGCCGCCTTTAACCAGACCCTTAACGCTTTTTCTCTTCTTCATTACTGTATCGCTGGACGCTAAACCGCTCGCTTCCGAGACCTGGGGCTTCCAGCTTGACCTGCCGGAGGGCTATGAGTACATAGCCGGAGATGGTAAGAACCGTTTTTCCTTTAGCTCTGACAACAATACGGTTTTTGACCTTGTGGTATACGATGGAACCTACCTGTCAGTAGAAGCGCTGGCCGCTGATATTGGACAGCGCCTGGGGAATCAGGGTGAGACAGACCCCTTTATATATAGAAGAAAAAATGCCGTGCTTATGGAACTGCGCTTCATGTCCGGTAATGTGCGGAACGAAGGCTGGGGGCTTTGCGTTGAACTTGACGGCGAGGGGAGGGCGCAAAAGCCTTTGTTACTGGCCCTCGCTTATGGCTTGGCTGACAGGGATGATTTACAGATGCTGCATTTTTCCGCGCTGGATTCCCTTGCCCCGACTGTATCGGATGTTCACGCGCCCGGCCCTATCACCGAATACGCCTACCCGCGTGGAGACCTGCTGCAAACGCCGGTGGCTGGCATCAACATTCAGGCGCTGGTCTATGAAAACGACGCGGAGGCGGCGCAGGCGCTGGTAGATCGGGAATTCGAGATACTGCGCCAGTATCTCACATCTCCACTGGGAAAAGACGCTCAACTTCGCTTTTACCGCATGATTTACCGCGACTCGTTTGAGCGGTTGGCGAACATCGCCTTCACGCTGGAACGTACATGGAATATTCCCGCGCAGGAACCGCGTTCCCTTGCCAGCAAAGCACTTGAGTGGACACAGGCATTCACCTACGAGCGGGATTTCATGGGGAGCGATTTTGTAAACCCGGTAAGCGCCGCGCTTGAGGGGCGGGGCGACTGCGACAGCCGCGCCCTGCTCTGGGCCATTGTGCTTGAGCAGGCTAATATTCCCGCAGCCATCATGGTTTCCCCATACTATAGCCATGCGATGGGTCTTGCCGACCTTATTGGCGAGGGCGTGCGCTTTGAGCTTGCGCCCGGGGAAAACTGGCTCGTGGCCGAAACCACCAGCCACACCAGCATAGGCGTTATCGACAAAAGCGTAAGCGATAAACGCCACTGGTGGGGTGTGCCGCTGGAGTAAAGACTCTATCGCGCCTCTGGTGAATAGAGGTAGTTGAAGTAGTTAAGGTTCGTCGACAGGGTCTTGTCGAACTTGGGCAGGGTTGTGCGATAGGACTCCATGGCGCGCCAGAATTCAAAGAACGAGCGGTCTTGGTTATAGGCTTCGGCGTAGATGCGCGTTACTTCGGCGTCGGCAGCTCCGCGTATGGTTTCGGAACGCTCATAAGCGGCGGACATGATTGAGCGGCGGTCATTGTCCATGCGCCCCATCCACTCGGCTTTCTTGCCTTCACCCTCGGAACGGAACGCTTGGGCGATCTGGTTACGTTCCTTAATCATGCGGGCATAGACGCTCTGAGTCAGCTCGTCAGAGTAACGAATCTGCCGTGTTACCACATCCTTTAACTCAATGCCATATTCGGGAACCATGCGGCGTGAGCGTTCAAGGATTTCCTCGGCAAGTCGCCGGCGTCCCCGCTCCACTGACTCGTAGCTCACGCTGGGGGCAAGGGTGGAGATTTCAGCGACATCAAGGCCATCGCCAATACCAAGACTGTCCAGCGTATTGACCCGCTCCAGTATTTCATTAGAGTTGCGTACACTCTCACGCAGGTAGTTCTCGGCAACAACGGTGCGTACCTCGGAGTCAATGATTTCGCCCAGCTTGGAATAGGCGGCGTTAATCGTGGAGATGGACTCGTAGAATTTCTGTGGATCGGCGATGCGCCAGCGTGCCGTAACGTCAACCCAGATGTACTGCTTCTCCCGCGTGGGCATACTCTTTTGCTCGCCGTCCCACGCCAGAATACGGCTGGGATATCGCACTACGTCGTCGATAAACGGCACCTTCACATGAAGCCCCGCCTCGGTAACAGTGTTCACAATGCGCCCCATCTGCACGATGACCGCCTGCTCACCCTCCTCTATTATATAGAAGGGGCCGATGATAATGACCGCCACGATAATGGCGACCGCGATACCAATGCCAATTAGAAATTTTTTCATTAACGCTCTCCTGCGCCCAGGGTTCTCATGGGCAAAAAGTTGGTAAAACTACGATCAATGATCACGGTATCGTCGGTATTGCTAAAGACTTCCTCGATCATTTCAAAGTACAGTCGCTGGCGCGTTACAGCCGGTGCGTTACGGTACTCGGCATAGACCGCATTGAAGCGGGCAATGTCGCCCCTTGCGTTATTGACACGTTCAGTAGCATAGCCTTGGGCTTCCTGTATGTTGCGTTCTGCCTCGCCTCTGGCGCGGGGGATTTCGGCATTGTACGCCTGTTGACCCTCGTTGATGAGCCGGCTCATGTCCTGTTCAGCCTTGTTCACGTCGTCAAAAGCTTCTTGCACACCGGTAGGCGGGTCAACGTTCTGGAGCTTGACCGCGATAACATCAATACCAAGCCCGTAACCCTGAAAGGTTGTGTTCATGAAGTCACGTCCCTCAACCTCAACAGCACTCCGCTCCGGTCCCATGATGTCCATGATGGTACGGTCACCCACAAGCATATTGATCGCCGAGCGTGACACATCGCGGATCGTTTCAGTGCGTTCTTGTACATTAAAGGTCCACGCCTTGGGGTCAACAATACGATATTGAATGATCCATTCCACCTGAATGATATTAAGGTCGCCGGTGAGCATGGTTGACTCGACACTTTGGTTGGTATAGGTGGATGAAATCCCGCTTGAGACCGTGCGGAAACCGAACTGCTCGGTTTGAACAGTCTTAACATTGACTTTGTACTGCCTGTCAATGCCAAAGGGGAGCTTGTAGTGCAGACCCGGACCTGCGGTACTGGAATACTTACCCAATCGCGTAATGACCGCCTCCTCGGTCTGATCAACGATGTAAAAGCTGGTACTAAGAAACCCGATAACAATCAGCCCACCAATGACCAGTGCGATGAAACTCGGCTTGAGTAAGCCCTCAAACTTGAATGGTGTAACATCTTTCATAAATAGGACCTCCGATTAAAGATAGCTTAAGATTATCACATAAAAACATTGAATCAAATACTAGTCTAGTTCACCCAGATGATAGTTATAACTGGAGTAAGCGCGATACTCCTTAGATACTCACGCGGGCAGACCTGATACTGGGTAGAGGGTGATACAATACTGGTTATCGGTATTTGTAGATATGGCGCGGTACCGCTCGTTTGAGTGCGTCTCGTCTTTAAGAACTATCACCTCGTCATTAGGCTGAGGGTCACTAATATCGGCGAGGGTGGTGTTAGGCGCGAGCGCCGATGTTACGGTAATCGCGCAGCCCGAGCCGTGGCCGCCATAGCAGGCACGCTGGCCGCTCACTTGCGCGGGGAACAGGCCGCGCTTGCTTACGCTCACCGTATTCACGATAAAAACCGCGTCAATCAACGGCGAGGGGACGATAAGCGCGTCCCCCTGGACATAATCGCTCCCCGCCTCCGTGATAATGAAACCGTCCTCTATCGCGTAGTTGACCGGCGTCGTGGGAGTGGTGAGCGCGTTCATTGAGGGGGCGAAAGCGCGTCCTCTGGACATAATCGCTCCCCGCCTCCGTGATAATGAAGCCGTCCTCTATCGCGTAGGTGACCGGCGTCGCGGGAGCGGCGAGCGCGTTCATCACGGTTCCGTGCAGGTCGGGCGGCGTAAACACGGTGAGCGTAAGCAAGCGTGGCCCATTCCCCGAACAAGTGAGTGGCCAGCGTGCCTACTATGGCGGCCACGGCCGGGCTGTGCGATTACCATAACGTCGGCGCTCGCGCCTAACACTACGACTGCCGGTATTAGCGACCCGCAGCCCAATGACGAAGCTATTGTGCTTAAGACGAGACGCGCTCAAACGAGCGGTACCGCTGGCAGATGGCCGATTACAACGGGGACGACATTTATAACTGGGTCGCGGTTAGTCCCGATTGGGAAGTTCTTGCTGAGATCGTATCGGAATAAAGGCTTGACCGAGGCCTTACAACGAAATGGCTGGCATACGCTGGAATTCAAAATGGTAATGTCTATGACAAACCGCTATGAAATCAAAAACAAAATTGAGGTAATGACCGCCAACTACCCCATCGCGGTAGACGAGCGGGCCACATTCGACGAAGCCGGCAAAGCCTAAGTGAAATGTGGGCTATGGCAATATAACCATAGCCCACATCAAGCCGTATGCTTGTCTAGCTTAACCGGTTAGGCGCATACGTTTTACTCGCTTTTCCGTTTCCCTCTATAACATGGTTATCACGATAATTATTATAATTATAGAAATTACTGAAACCTTTTGCACTCAAAATCCTACTTTGCGTGCAAATTTGTCCTGATTTCCGTGCAACGTTACAGTGGCCGCCGCTTTGCTTCGCGTATAGTCATGGACACAGGCGGCCTGTTCTTCCAGCGTCGCGGCGTTTTCCGGGACGTCGGCGTGGCTCATCAGCTTCTCCTGGTCGCGCTACTTTCCGCAAATCCAATTCTTTTACGTTTCGTGGCGATGTTTCCGGGATACCGGAAAACCATAATGACGGCGTCTAATCACGCGCCGCAGAATACGGACGGCGATAAGCGCCAAAGCCGCGAGAACAACGCCGTACCCGGTCATGGCTTTACCCCGTATCCCGCCGTGTACGGGTTCCACCGGAGCA
>JAISAE010000066.1 GCA_031266875.1 Treponema sp. | reverse complement strand
GTCGAGCGAAAGCTCCTCAAGGTCGGGTAATGCGTCTGGCTCTGCGGGCGCGGAAGCGGGGGCGTCGATCTAAAGCTCGCAGATGTCGGATTATGCGTCTGGCTCTTCGGGCGCGGTAGCTGGAGCGTCGAGCGAATGATCGCCTATGTCGGTTAATGCGTCTGGCTCTTCGGGCGCGGGAGCGGGGGCGTCGAGCGAAAGCTCGTCCAGGTCGGGTACTGCGTCTGGCTCTTCGGCAGCGGCAGGGGGGGCGTCGAGCGAAAGCTCGCCGATGTCTGGTAATGCGTCTGGCTCTTCGGGCGCGGAATTGGGGGCGTCGAGCGAAAGCTCGCCAAGGTCGGGTAATGCGTCTGGCTCTTCGGGCGCGGAAGCGGGAGCGTCGAGCGAAAGCTCGCCGATGTCGGATAATGCGTCTGGCTCTTCTGGCGCGGGAGCGGGGGCGTCGAGCGAAAGCTCCTCAAGGTCGGGTAATGCGTCTGGCTCATCGGAAGCGGAAGGGGCGGCGTCGAGCGAAAGCTCGCCGATGTCAGGTAATGCGTCTGGCTCTTCGGGCGCGGAAATGGGGGCGTCGAGCGAAAGCTCGCCAAGGTCGGGTAATGCGTCTGGCTCTTCGGGCGCGGAAGCCATATCCGCGTTGTCCGTTGATATAGCGGGGCTTTCAGGCTCAGAAAGCTCTGACTTGGCCATTGCCTTATCAAAGGTGGAAATAAGATTCTCGTCAAAGTCAGGCAAGGTATCCAGCTCAGATGAATCTATAGCCGGCATTTTCAACGGATCAACCTTATTGGGAGGAGCGTCCTCAAGCTGGGAGAGGGCAACATCTTCTGTAGCAGCTATCACTGTCTCTGGAATACTGCCATCATCAAACTCCTCAAGAGCGATATCCTCATCGGAAAGTTCATCAATAAGGTCTTTACGTGGTTCAGCCGCACCCGTCGTAGGCGTATTCATTACGGATGGGGTAACAGGTGGCCTTGGCGCGGGAGTGCTTTGCGACGGGGTACGGGGCAAAGGCGGCGGCGGAGTTCGTGGGGACTCAGCAAATGGCAAAGGAAGGTCTTCTATAGGCACATTTTTACGGGATAAGACAATCGCTTCGTTACCAATTTGACGAAATGAATTCCTAAAGTTTTCAAGTGCTTTTATTGATGGCATATCAAGATATTGAAACAGTAACCGATAATTGTAAACATAAACAGATGAAAACAATCACGGCTGTATCGCTCCTTTTATTTATTATCGGCACTATCGGGGCATTGGATACAGAATCTTATCAGTTTGTTGATTACCTTCTGAGCATTGAACGGCCCGGAGCGCCGCGGCTCTTCGAGGATGGTGTTATCTTTACCGCGCCTTCCTCATACCGCCATGTTGGTATCGCCTTTGCCCATGAGGGCTTTTCCACAGTATACTGGTTCAGGAGACTCATGACACCGGACCCAGACGCTGAGCCGCAAAAAACGGGTGCGCTATACCGTGATTCAGGGATATTGTTCCATGCATATACTGTTCCGGCGGAGGTCGTGGAGCTTGAATACCGGCTCGTCATAGACGGCCTGTGGACTATTGATCCCGCAAATCCACACTACCGTATCGACAATGCCGGTCTCTCCCGTTCTCTGGTTTCGATTCCTGTTCAGATTCGCCGTTGAGAGCGGAGCAATACCGGAGATGGCAAGCCAAGTTCCGTGGCGCTTGTTCATTAAGCCTGTTTCCTGCTAACCTCATATTATGAAAAATATCTTTACAAAAAATACCACAGTGCTATTTCAGGGTGACTCAATCACTGACTGTGGGCGCAAGCGTGAAGACTCGCGCAGTCTCGGTTTAGGCTATCCATCAATCGTAGCGCGGCTCTACGACACGCTCTTCCCCGGCCATGGCGTGAACTTCCTCAATCGGGGAGTATCCGGCGACCGTTCTTCGGAACTTCTTCGGCGCTATGACGCTGATATTGTTGCGCTCAAACCCAGCCTTGTCTCGTTCCTCATTGGTATCAATGACACTTGGCGGCGCTATGACTCAAATGACCCCACCTCGACCGAAGCGTTTGAACGTAACTATCGCAGTATCCTGCAAAACGTGAAACGCGATCTGCCTTCGGCGCGTATCGTGATCATTGAACCGTTTCTGTTAAACACTATGGCGGACAAGCGTTCATGGCGGGAAGACCTTGATCCCAAAATCGCGGCGCTGCGCGCCCTTGCCCGGGACTTCGCCGACGTGTTTATCCCCATGGATGGTATCTTTGTATCGTATGTGGTATCCGGCAAGCGTGATGTGGACATCACAGCGGACGGCGTGCATCCAACACCGACCGGACACGCGATCATCGCCGAGTCGTGGCTCAGGGCCTTGGGCATACTATAGCCGATGACGACTGAACTTCCCTTAACAGATACAGAACGGCAGCTACTTAACTCGTACAAAACCTCGCTGGAGGGGCTTGGTGCTTATCTCGGGGAGGCGTTTGAGTTTGTTCTACATGATCTCTCTGATCTGGAACACTCGATTATCAAAATCATCAATGGTCATCATTCAGGCAGAAAGGAGGGCGCCCCTATCACCGACCTCGCGCTCTCCATGCTTGAGTGTATCAACGCCAACAACACCGCCCCCTTTATCAACTACATTTCGAAGAGCAAGCATGGCCGGCCAGTTAAATCAAGTACCATTGCAATCTTTGGGGAGAACAAGCGCGTAATCGGTATGATCTGTATCAATCTGTATCTGGACAGCCCGCTCCTGTCGCTGCTGGAAGGTTTTACCATGCTGGATAGGCCAGTGGAGTTTGTCTCTGAAAATTTTATCAATGACTCGGAGGAACTCATTACCCGCTCCCTTCAAAAGGTGAAGTACGATGTAGACGCCGATTCATCAATTCCAGTCTCACATAAAAATAGGGAAATCATCAGCATCCTCTACCATCAAGGCATTTTTAAGCTGAAAAGCGCGGTACGCATGGTGTCTCGTGACCTCAACCTGTCCAAGAACACGGTATATCTGCATCTCCGTACACTGGACGAGATTAAGCGCCAGGCATAGGAGCGTACTCACGCCGTTCAGTTCGTCTGCCTGAGAGCCTTCGCTTGTACCGTGTTCTGCCCGTAAAAGCGAGCGCAGGTCTCGGCGGCAGTGCTAAGACGCTCTTCACTGTAGAGAAAGACTATATCTACCACAAGCCGCGTGTTCCGGTTGCGCAGGAACTGATCAAGGCCGCTGTTACCGAGTCGTTTTCTTGGCAGGGCGAGTATAAGCACACCTCGTTCTTCAACAGGCACCGGCAATACCAGTTCCGCAGGTAAGCCTGTTACCGCAGGGTATGCCAGAAGCGCCGCCAGTTCCTGAAGATTGCCGCCAGCTATGTCGCCGCCTGAATAGCCCACACTGATCTCCATGCCGCGCTCAGCGTATTCCGCGACAATGGCGAGGGCGCTTTCGCAGAGCAGGTCAACGCCACAGCGAGCAGCTTCTTCGCTGTAGCACGCGCTGTCAGCCTGTGTGTCCACGAGTATGAGCAGCTGAGAATAGGGCGGCGGCTCTGGTTCTCCTTCCCTGACAAAGAGATCGCCAATGTGTCCATAGAGTTTCCAGTTGATACGCCGGGGATCGTCGCCCGGAATGTATGGACGGTGATCGATAAGGTTGTCAGTACGCAGGAAACGAGGCGCATTTCGCTGTTCCTCACCACCAGAACGGGTTTGGATCGGAAGTAGTTCCGCCAGCTTCGGTATGGCAAGCAGACGGCAGCTCGTATCCACCGGAACCTGCAAACAAAGCTGAAAAAAACCAAGGGCGTCAAACAGCATAAGCCGGTCAGTGTCGCCGGCATTACTGTAATACGCGCCTCGTTCCGGCACGGAGAACGTGTTTACCTTGTTTTTCAAAAAGTCCGGATCAAACCTATAGCGAACACGCCGCCTGTCCTTTGTCGTAACACGCAGCTCATAGCGGGTAAGGATTCCGGGCAGATGGATAAATCGCTTACCTTCATAAGGCACATTCAGGGCAAAGGCAAACTCGGCCTGTTCACCGGCGCGTATCTGCCGAGTGAGTATCCGTACCGACGCAGATGCGGCCTTCTTCCGGTTCACAAGGCCCAAAAACAGTGTCATCAGAAAGCAATAACCCAGGGTTACCAGAAACACCGCGCCCACCAGACTTAGCGCAATCTCCGCCCGCAGTCTGCCCGCAAGAAGCGCGATAACAGTGAGGATAAGCACAAACACACCAAGCTTTTGCGGAACAGGAACCACCTGCGTATGCGCTACGCTGGCGCCCGCCACTCTAGCTACGCGCTTCAAGCCGCGCAAGGCATATCTCCCGAATCAGCTTTTCACCGCTGAGCTTCACCTCAGTTGCAAGTGCTTCCTTGAGTTTCAGCCGGTGTAACAGAACCGGCGCGGCAATGGTAATGAGGTCTTCATCAATAACATAGGTTCGTCCCCGTATGAGCGCCAGCGCCCGTACCGCAGCCAGAAAGTGCAAGCCAGCGCGGGGCGAAGCGCCCAGCAGAAAAGCGCGGTGTATCCGCGTATCCCGAACTATGTCGGCTACGGCTTCCTGTAGCGTGGGATGACAAAATAACTTCGCCGCCTCTTCCTGGGCAGCAAGAAAGTCCCGCACGCTTATAAGCGGCTCAAGCTGGCTCAAGATGTTTTCTGACGGATTTTGCGTAAGGATCGCGAGTTCCGCGTCGCGGTCAGGATAACCAAGTGATAGACGCATCATGAAACGGTCAAGCTGGGCAGCGGGCAGGGGAAACGTTCCCTCACTCTCAATGGGGTTTTCAGTAGCTATAACAAAAAACGGCTCAGGCGGCTGATGAGTCGTGGCTCCTATAGTAACCTGCCGCTCGGCCATCACCTCAAGCAGAGCTGACTGTACCTTCGGCGTGCTACGGTTAATCTCGTCAGCCAGTACAATGTTAGCCAGCACTGGCCCAGGCATAAAACGGAATGTGTGAAGCTCCTGATCAAACACATCAACGCCGGTGATGTCGTAAGGCAAGAGGTCAGGCGTGAACTGTATCCGCTTGAACAGGAGTGGGCCATTATCACCGGAAATCAGCCGCGCCACAGTTTTAGCGACTGTGGTCTTTCCCAGTCCTGGGTTATCCTCGATAAGTATATGTCCCCGTGCAAGCAGCCCCGCAAGTAAGAGTTCCAGGAAGTCCCGTTTTCCCTGAATAATGCGCTCCGCGCCATTGATTAAGGCGTTTACCGCCTCTCCACCGTTCATGGCAAAAGCATGACCAGAAGCAGGTGTTTTTGCAAGCTATGGACGCGCCCATGCCTGATGAGTAAACTGAGCTAGATAAAATTAATTATAGTAGGTGGAGACATGGCGGCTATCTATATTGATATGGAAGACGGTTTGAAACGGGTGATGAATAATAAGAAGCTCTACGCGCATTTACTTTCAAAGTTCAAATCCAATACTGATCTACAGACGCTTACCGCAGCTGTGGCTGCGGGCGACTACGAAAAGGCTGAGATTGAGGCTCATACGATAAAAGGTATAGCTGGCAATCTTTCCCTTACCGAACTTTTTAAACAGTCTCAGGAACTTGATATGAAGTTCAAGACCAAGCTGAAAAAACCAGATGAGATGGCGATCACGCTGGAGACAATTGAGCCGTTGCTGACCTGCTTTGAACAGACGCTGATAAGCATAGACAAGGTATTGGCGGACTATGCCTGATACAAACGCGCCAGATACCGTTTTAGTGGTTGATGATATCGAACTGAACCTGATGATCCTAGAAGAGATTCTCCAAGACACGTACAAGGTTATAAGCGCCGATAACGGCATTGAGGCTCTTGAGGTCTTGCACAGGGTAAAGCCTTTGCCCAAGCTGATCCTCCTCGACCTGTATATGCCACGAATGGACGGCCTTACCATGTTTGAGCTTATGAAAGCTGATGAGGCGCTCAAACGCATCCCAGTTATTTTTATAACCAGTTCAGATTCCGAAACCGAGGCGCTCTCAGCAGGCGCGGTTGACTTTATCTCAAAGCCGTTCCTGCCTGAAATCGTGAAGCTCAGGGTACGAAACCAGATTAAGCTCAAGAACTACAGCGACAGCCTTGAAGAAATGGTGGCTAAAAAGGCCGCCGAGATCACCGCAACCCTAGACAACATACTCCAAGCCATGGCGAACATCATTGAGTACCGCAACCTTGAGTCCGGTAGCCATGTAAAGCGCACCCAGTTTTTCTCCAAGGCGCTCATCGATCACATCATCGCAAAGGGCCTACCTTACTCAAAGGAACTAAAGGAAATGGGGCCGGACATCATCGTCAAATCCGTGGCCTTGCACGATGTGGGCAAGATCGGTATTCCAGACAAGATTTTACTCAAACCGGGCAGGCTCGACCAAGGCGAGTTTGAGATTATGAAAACCCATACCACCATTGGAAAGCAGATCATTGAGTCAGTCCTCTCCAATACTGAAACTGCTTATCTCCAGCATTGCCGGGACATCTGCTACTATCACCACGAGCGATTTGACGGCAAAGGCTATCCCCAGGGAATTACCGGAACTGAAATCCCTCTGCCCGCCCGACTCTTGTCTCTGGTCGATGTGTATGACGCGCTGGTGAGTGCGCGGGTGTATAAGTCCGCATTTTCTTATAGCAGCGCCATGCAGATCATCATCGACGGACGAGAAATCCAGTTCGACCCTCAGCTTGTTGACGCGGTAGTGATGATTCAGGACGAGTTCGAGGCAATCTCCCGGCGACTCCAGTAAGGCTACGGTATGCCGGAACAAGCGTTTGATAAGTACACAATCCTCAAAAACTACTTTGGCTTTACCGAGTTCCGCACAGGACAGGAGGAAGTTATCAATGCCCTGCTTGAACAGCGGGATGTACTCGCGGTGATGCCTACCGGCGCGGGAAAATCGCTCTGCTACCAGACGCCCGCCCTCCTGCTTGAAGGGCTTACTGTGGTGATTTCGCCCCTGATCTCCCTTATGAAGGATCAGGTAAGCGGCCTTTCAAGCGCGGGGATTCCAGCTGCCTATCTTAACAGCAGTCTTATGCCTGACGAATACCATGAAACCATAGCAAACGTCCGTAACGGTATATATAAGATTCTTTACATAGCTCCAGAGCGACTCAAACGGGACGACGTTCATCTGCTGGGAGGGAGCTTAGGCATATCGCTGGTAGTCGTTGACGAAGCGCACTGCATCTCTCAGTGGGGACATGATTTCCGGCCAAGCTACCTGCTCGTCAACGAGTTTATCAAGCGTCTCAATATACGGCCAACCATTGCCGCGTTCACCGCCACTGCCACGGACAAGGTGAAAAACGACATCCTTGCCACGCTCAAACTCGACAACCCCTTTATCCTCACCACAGGTTTCAACCGCGAGAACCTCTATTTTGAGGTACAGAAGCCCAAAGACAAGTTTTCCGCCCTGATTAGCTACCTCCGCGCCCATACCGACAAGAGCGGTATTGTGTACTGCGCCACGCGCAAAACAGTCGATGAGCTGCACGACGCGCTGAGCGTAAAAGGCTTCGCGGTTGCGCGCTATCACGCGGGACTTGAAGATACAGAACGCCGCGAGAATCAAGACCACTTCATCTACGACCGCAAACCCCTCATGATCGCCACTAATGCCTTTGGCATGGGTATTGACAAGTCTAACGTGTCCTTTGTGATCCACTACAATATGCCTAAGAATATCGAAAGCTATTATCAGGAAGTAGGAAGGGCCGGTCGTGATGGTAGTCCGGCGGATTGCATCTTGCTTTACAGCCCCAGAGACATACGGATCAACGAATTCCTGATAAACAAGTCCCAGGGAGACGAGGTTCCCAAAGACGAGGCCATCATTGCCCATAACTTGAGCCTGCTCAAGACCATGACCTACTATGCCACAAGCGATGACTGCCTGCGCTCCCGCCTGCTCGCCTACTTTGGCGAACAAGCGCCCAGCTACTGCGGGAACTGCTCGAACTGTAACACCTTCTTTGAAAACACTGACATCACGCTCCCCGCACAGAAGATAATCTCCTGTGTCTTTCGTATTGAACAGCGGGGACGGCGTTTTGGCAAACTCATGGTTATCGACATTCTGCGGGGAAGCAAAAACCAGAAACTGCTGCATAATCACCTCAACACACTGAGTACCTACGGCATCATGTCTGACACCAGCGCCCAACGAATTAGAACGATTATTGATCATCTGGTGAATGAAGGGTATCTCTTGTTCTCCGGCGATGAGTATCCGGTACTCAGCCCTTCGCCGCGTTCTGGGGAGCTTATCTTTGAAAAGAAAAGCCTGTCGATGATGCTAGCCAAAGAGACAGAACCCCCGCCGCGCCTTGTGAGTAGCCAGCAGTTAGAGAACCTGCAAGAATTCGGCCACGGCCAGATGGACGAAGCCCTGTTCGCCAAACTGCGTGAGCTGCGGAGTCGTCTAGCAAAAGATGCCCATGTACCAAGTTACATCATTTTTTCCGACGCCTCGCTTCGGGAGATGAGCCGCAAAAAACCCCGCACCCTTGATCAGTTTCAGGGCATTAGCGGCGTGGGTCTGGTCAAAATGGGCAAATACGGCGAAACGTTCACAAAACTCATCAGAGAACATGCCAAACCTGAATCGTGATTGCACGCGCCGTAGCCCAGCCACCCAGCCCGGCCCATGTTCCGCCCACGAGCCGCCTCCGCCCCTCGCTTGTTTAGTTTAGGGCTCCGCTTGTTCTACTCCGCCCCTCGCTTGTTTAGTTTAGGGCTCCGCTTGTTTAGTTTTGGACTTCGCTTGTTCCACTCCGAGCCTCAATTGTTCCACTCCGAACTCCGCTTGTTTAGTTTTGGACTTCTCTTGTTCTACTCCGAACTCTGCTTGTTCTCCTCTGACCCCCGCTTGTTCTACTTCGAACTCCGCTTGTTTAGTTTTGGACTTCGCTTGTTCTACTCCGAGCCTCAATTGTTCTACTCCGAGCCTCAATTGTTCTACTCTGAGCCTCAATTGTTCTACTCTGAGCCTCAATTGTTCTACTCTGAACTCCGCTTGTTCTACTCTGACCCTCGCTTGTTTAGTTTTGGACTTCGCTTGTTCCACTCCGAACTTTGATTGTTTAGTTTTGGACTTCGCTTGTTCCACTCTGAACTCTGTTTGTTCTCCTCTGACCCCCGCTTGTTCCACTCCGAACTCCGCTTGTTTAGTTTTGGACTTCGCTTGTTCTATTCCGA
>JAISAE010000010.1 GCA_031266875.1 Treponema sp. | reverse complement strand
CCAATATATGCGCACAGATATTCAGGATATGCGCACATCTCGCCAATATATGCGCACAGATATTCAGGATATGCGCACATCTCGCCAATATATGCGCACAGATATTCAGGATATGCGCGTGTTTCTATAAAGATAGCGCCTGATCAAGATCAGCGATCAGATCATCGCAATGTTCGACGCCTACAGACAAACGCACGAGCCGTTCATTGACACCGGAGGCGGCGCGCATCTCAGGCGGAATGGCGCTGTGGGTCTGTACAAGTGGATATGTGATGAGGGACTCAACCCCGCCAAGGCTCTCGGCGAACAGGATGATCGACAGGTTTTTCAAAAGCAACGGGACATAGTCCGCGTCTCTCAGGTAAAACGACACCATGCCGCCAAAGCCCCGCGCCTGGGCGCGGGAAAGGGCATACTGCGGGTGATCAATGAAGCCCGGATAAAACACACGCTCCACACGCGGATGTTCCAAAAGGTAAGCCGCGATCCGCTGGGCATTATCCTGACAGCGTTCCATACGCAGCGACAGGGTTTTGATGCCGCGCAGGGTTAGCCATGTATCAAACGGAGACAAAGACGCGCCTTCACTTCGCTGAATGTTCCGCAACGGCGTCTCCAGGTCCTCGTTTGAGGCAACAAGCACACCGGCGAGGGTATCATTATGACCGGCGAGGTACTTGGTTCCACTATGAATAACAATATCAGCGCCTAGAGGAAGCGGATTTTGGAAATAGGGGGAGAGAAAGGTATTATCCACAATGAGGAGTCCCCCGCGCTCGTGGATAAGCGCGGCGCAGCGGGCAATGTCGCTCACATTCATCATGGGGTTAGAGGGTGTTTCGATAAAGAGCGCCCGTGTTTCAGGCCGGAGCGCTGCCGGCACAAGGGCAAAGTTACTCGTGTCTACCCATGAAAAGGTAAAACCGTAGTGCGTGTAAAACTCATTGAATAGCCGGTACGTTCCGCCATACAGATCGGACGAGACTATAAAGTGGTCTCCGGGCTTAAACAGCTTTATAAGCGCGGAGATTGCGCCCATACCAGTAGCAAAAGCAAGGCCATAGTTCCCCTGCTCAAGCATAGCCAGCGTCCGTTCCAGTTCATTTCGTGTGGGATTCTCGCACCTGCTGTAATCAAAGCCGGTACTCTGCCCCAGCTCAGGGTGGTGGAACGTGGCGCTCTGATAGATTGGCATACTAATCGCACCGGTCGTCTTATCAAACGGCGTTGCTCCATGTACGCATAGCGTTTCTACTCGCACTACATTACTCCTTATTGTTTAGTATGGCGGGAGTTTCTTCCCGCCGCTGCTCACCGGCGCCGCGCACAGCTACACCGTCTGCCCTATCTGTAGCTACATCTGTCCAAAAGTGTTACCCATGCGACGGATTCTCCCGCACCAGCTCAATCGCGTTTGAAACTATCTCCTGAACCTTCAAGACAAGTTCCTCGTCGGTGATGGCATGGTTTGCGTAGAGGGAACCTATTAGCGAATGGTGGTACATGGGTTTCATTGCGTTCAAGGCAAAGGCAGCCATGTCCGCTACGCAGTCATTACAGAGACAAAGCTCACCATCATAAGTCTTGAATTGTTTCTCAAGTTCGTCGAACACCAGCTTTTCCGCCTCATTTACCAGAAACTCAAAGTCATATTTATCAGTTAAAGCCATAAAAACCTCTTCTTTTATTAAATCGGAATGTTAGTGTTGTCCCTTTTCCATATTGACGAATTTTGCGAACTTTGGCATGAAGAGGAGAGAAATCCTGCCCACAGGTCCGTTTCGCTGTTTTGCAAGAATGATCTCGGTTTCGCTTCCATCTTGATACGCCTGTTTTCGTTCCTCAGGAGTCTTGTCGGCTTCCCGCGAGCGATGGATAAGCATAACCACATCGGCGTCTTGTTCAATGGAGCCGGATTCGCGTATGTTCGCAAGGTTTGGCCGCTCCCGCTCCGCATCCCGCGTAAGCTGGGAAAGAACCACGATGGGAATGTGTAGTTCCCGCGCTAGGCTTTTGAGGGAACGGGAGATTTCGGCTATCTGCTCATGACGAGGGAGCTTGTAATTTTCAGAACTGATGAGCGTGAGATAATCAATGAAGATGATTTCTATTTTTTCCTGAGCGCGGAGCCGCCGCGCCTGCGCTCTAAGGTCAAGGAGTTTCATGTTTGGCATATCCACGATGTAGAGCGGGGCTTCATAGATACGCGACATGGCTTCCTGAAGCTGGAAGTAATCGCTTTTCTCAATGAAGCCGGTTCTGATTTTGTTGGCGTCGATCATGGCCTCGCTTGAGATGATGCGGAGCATGAGAGATATGTCAGACATTTCCAGTGTAAAGAAAGCCGTAGGGATATTGCCGTGCTGGTTGTGAATGGCGATGTTGGCGGCCATGTTCAGAGCAAACGCGGTCTTGCCCATGGAAGGCCGCGCCCCAATGATGATAAGCTCCGAAGGCTGAAAACCAGAGGTGAGCTTGTCAAGTTCGTCAAAGCCAGAGGGAATGCCGGTGTACTCCTGTTTGGAGTTATACAGGCGCTCAATGAACTCCGAAGTTTCCTGAACAATAACTTTGATGTCCCGAAATGAAAAGGTTTGCCGCTTGTCGCTTAACTCAAAAATCTTCTGCTGGGTTTCCTCAAGAAGGATGCGAGCCTCAAGTGATTCATCAAAGGACTGGGCAATCACATTACGAGACACGCGAATCAAGGCGCGTCTCAGCGAATACCCCTGCACGGTCTGGGCATAGTATTCGATGTTGGCGCTTGATGGCACGATATTGGTGAGGGAGGCCACATACGCCGGACCTCCTGCCTCATCAAGTTTCCCGTTCTGCCGCAGTTCCTCACTTACCGTGAGAATGTCCGCCTCAAGGCCCTTGTCGGTAAGGTTCTGAATCGCTTCATACACCCTACCGTTGGCATTGGAATAAAAATCGTCGGGACGAAGGTACTGTATGGCCGTTGTTATGGCGTCTTTGTCCATGAGTAGCGCACCGAGAGTCGCCTGCTCCGCCATATCATCGTGGGGAGGAATGTTATCCCTGATATCTGCATTGGCCATACTGGTAAAAGCTACTCGGTTACAGGAACCGCTTCCTCTGCCTGAACAGGCGCCGCGTCAGCAGGCGTGGTCTGTTCAGGCACGGGAGCTACGGCATTGGCAGGGATGGACGCTTCCTCAGAACGGCGGCGGCGACGGTTGGGACGCACGGTTTCGGGCTTGGTTTCAGTCTTCACTTCCTGCGCCTGAACTGTAACGCTCACCTCAGCGGCGGCACTCTCGTAGAGTTTTACCAAGACCTTATACTTGCCCACGCTTTTGAAGCTGTTGCCGGTAAGCTCAATGCGTTTCCGCTCGACAGGGAAGCCCTGCTTGGCAAGCTCATCGGCTATGGTCTGGCTTGTTACCGCGCCATAGAGTTTCCCGTTTGCGCCGGCGGGCATGGTGATCAGTATGTTCAGCGCCTCCAGTTTTTCACGGATACTGGCGGCGTCCTTGCGTTTTTCCTGCTTACGGGCATTGATTTCACCCTTACGCGCCTCAAACTGTTTGATAACGCGCTCCGTGTAGGGAAACGCGATGCCGCGTGGAAAAAGGTAGTTGCGGGCATAACCCTTGGCAACTTCCTTTACATCACCTTCCTCACCCAGCGGGGCAAGGTCTTTGTTTAAAATAACTTTCATAAAACAAGCTCCTGTAAAGATTTAGCGGACATAAAACACGAACACGCGCTTACTTCTCCGGAGTAGAGGAAGGTCCGCTTAGATTTAGCGCCCGAAATGGCACCCAGCTTTCAGCAATACCCAGCAAGAGTAGCGCCGCCAGAACAAGCATGTTAATGCCTGGACTGAGACTTAAAAATACAATAAACACATACACCGCTATGCGTAGAAACAATGGCAAAGCTCTCAGCGTCATAAAGTGAAAAAAAATCCCGACGCCCTGGGCCAGATACAGCAGAGCGCAAGCCACGAGCAGATTCCAGCCGGTGATCTCAAGCGGTATGAACGCGAAAAAGCTCCCGGCCAGCGCCACCAGCAGAGACGCGGACAGCACCCAGATAAGCTGGTTGTCCACATGAAAGTGAATCAGGTTTCCCCGCGCCTTGTGGCGGATAAGCCGGGTAAATACAAGGCTTAGCTGGCGGCTCACCAGAAAGATCAGAAAGCAGGAAACAAGCGCCCCGCCCCGCAGCCCCACAAAGTCAAGCAGGTTTATCAGCGTCTCTGGCGTGAGGTATTGCTCAAGCATGGAGAGCTGTACCACATCAGTTCCGGCCTGCGTCAGAGTCAGGTCCCGCAAGAGTTCCGCCTGAATGCTGATAACTTCGTGAAAGCCGGACGCTTCAATGTTCATAAACAGCAAGAACAGCACAGCGCCTAGCCCACTGACAATAACGAAACGGTACGCCTCTCGTATCCGCGCCCAGCGAGCCACAGGCGACGCCATTGCGGTGAACAGTATGGCCAGAACAGTGAAGTAGATACAATCCCACCACGGAAACATCGCCACAGTCTGCGGCGAAAAAAGCGCGAGACAGAATCCATTGCCGAGTATGGCGGCCAAGGTGCAGAGCCACACTGACACCAGATTATACCCATAGGCCATAAACCCAAGCGGCGCGAGAAAGAAAAACGCCAGAAACCCGCTCCGCATAAAAAACACGCAGAGCGTGGCGCATACCAGCGCCGGAATCCATGCTATATCGCTTGACGACTCACGAGTGAACATGGCGGCTTATGCTTATTCGGCGACGAATGGAAGAAGCGCGAGAATTCTGGCGCGTTTGATGGCCAGCGCCAGCGCCCGTTGGTGCTTGGCGCATGTGCCGGTGATGCGGCGCGGTAAGATTTTCCCCCGCTCGGTGATAGACCGGCGCAGGGTATCCGCATCCTTGTAGTCTATCTTGAACTTCTGGAGGCAGAACTTACAGACCTTTTTTTTGAAGAAGACCTTGCCTTTCCCACCCGGTGCGCCGTTACGGGTCCCCCGCTCGTCGCTGTCCCGCCCATCCATATCCACGCCTCGATCCTGCCGGAACGGGCGCTCACTTCGTTCACTTCGCTCATTTTCAACATATTTCTCATCAGACATATTTTTTCTCCTTAAATAAACGATCTTGTCGCATGAAACACCTTACAGCGCGTCATTGCTAAAAAGGAATATCATCGGCAAAACTATCGCCGTTGTTTCCCTGTGGTTCACGCACTGGCGGCCCCTGATAAGGACTTTCATTCCGGCGCTCCTGATATGGCCCCTGCCCATAGGACGGCGAGGACGGCATGGCGCCGCCACCTGAACCCGGGCTGACGCCCAACGGATTACCGCCGAGAAGCTGGAGATTGTTTGCCACAACCTCGACTTTGGAACGGTTCTGGCCATCCTGCTCCCAACGATCCTGCCGAAGCTCGCCATCAACACCCACGAGTTTGCCTTTGATGAGGTACTGGTTAAGGGCTTCGCCCGACCTGCCCCAGACAACAATGTCGAAGAAGTTGACATCATCAACCCATTGATCGCCATTCTTACGCCGCCGGTTCACCGCAATAGAAAACTTGCACACAGCCTGCCCATTAGCAGTGTATTTAAGCTCTGCGTCGCGGGTCAGTCTTCCTATCAGAACAACGTGATTGAGATCCGTCATAACGCCTCCTAATCCTCGATCTTCACGAAGAGATACTTAACCAGATTGGCATTGAGTTTAAAAACCCGATCCAGAACCGTAATCTTTGCCGGGTCAAGACGAAGCGTGAAAAGCACATACCTACCACGCCTTCGTTTTTTAATCTCATACGCGAGATCCCGGTCGCCGAGTTCATCGGTCTTCACGATCTCAGCCCCGTGATTGGCTAAATCGGCTAGAACCTGTTCCCGGCCTGCCTTGTGTTGGTCTTCTTCCAATGGGAAGATGACCGTCAGTTCATACTGACGCATTGTGTCCTCCTTACGGACTATAAAAATGGTCCGCCATATAGCGGACAAAGAGGTGTATACTGATAGTATAGACAGAGTAGACAAACGTCAAGGTTCGGTGACGGCTGGGTATGGTCAAGATTAGACACCTCCACGCCGATAGTAGGGATAAAGGGCTAACACAACGGCATTACCCTATTTTTATGGAAGAAAGTAAATGAGAAAAAAGATCAACTTTGAAGATAACATTTTTATCCTTAATATGAGGGTACGCATGATTCGGGACTTGTTCCTGTTAGAAACCGATACAGAGCTGTTCCTGAAGAAAACGCTTGAGGATATTGACTTTATTGACACTACCCTCGCAATTCTTCTCAAGAATCTCTCTGAAAATGCCTATCTCATCGAACGGGACGAGCAGTTTGATAACCTTTCCGAGATCGAGTGGCAGTTTTCGCAGGTTCTCTCCCTGTTTCTGAACGGTTCTGGCAATATTTCCGCCACTCTCTTCCCCTCATTTCGTGAGCGCATCATGTTTTTAAGCAATCAGAGCCTTTCCCGCAAGCGAATCATTGATGCGTCGGTTAATTCCACGATAGTTACCGAGCCTTTGGTAGGTCCTCATGAACTAAAGGGCCTGCTCGGCTGAGTCATGCGGGTCTCTGGTGGTCTCTTACATGGTCAACAGGTAAAAGTACCTGAAGGAGTCATCAGGCCGACCATGGATCGCATGAGAGAATCTGTCTTTGCCACCCTGGGAGACCTTAGCGGCCTGTCCTTTCTTGACCTGTTTTCAGGAAGCGGCATCGTTGCACTGGAAGCAGTTTCTCGCGGAGCCTTTCCGGTTGAGGCTGTGGAAAAGGACTCGCTGAAACGAAAGACTCTGCTTGAAAACGTGGCCATTGCTCCGCTTCGTATCAAGTGCTGTTTCATGGCTGTGGAGTTGTATGTCCAGCGCGCTAAAACGCCCTTTAACATCATCTTCTGTGATCCACCGTTTCCCTACCAGTTCAAATGGGAACTGGTCAAAGCCATTGCCGCCGCGCCTCTTATGGTTGAAGGTTCGCGCCTGCTTATACACCGCCCCAGTGAAGAAGCGTCCGGCTTCATGGAGAAACTGAGGCTGGAACAGTCAAAAAAGTATGGACGTTCTATAGTTGACTTTTTTATTTATGTATGATTTTCAGGCATGATCCTTGTTGCTAATTCTATAAAAAAAAGAAATAATACTAATAATTTATTACAAACAAGGTTCAGATATGGATTACCAAAAAGTTTTTGAACGCTTTGAAAAAGAAAGCGTAAGTCTGCGGGACAATAGGCCCATGTTTGCCAAAACTACCGCTAAACCACCCTCGCTTGACGCGGCGCAGAAAGTCGCGCTCAACCGCAAGGGTAATGTTTTATTTAACTCAGGTATCGCTGAAAACATTGAGAATGCGCGAAAAATTTTTCAGATTACTGGCTATTCAGATGGCCTGAGTCGGGTCGGCGACGCCTACAAGAAACAAGGACGCTACATGGATGCCCTCCGCATGTACCAGATCGCGCCGAATCACAAAAAATTTGATGAACTCACCATGCAATTGGCAGCGATCATACAAAATCTCTTACATAAAGAGGGCGCTCCCCATGAGTAATGAGTATACACAGAGAAAGATCGATGATTTTAACTTAAATGCCTCTTTATCTATACCAAACTCGGAGCGGGACCTGCTGGTGGAAGTGTCAGAGTGGTCAAAAAAGGGGTATCAGTATCTGAAAGAGAAGCGAATTTCAGACGCCATAGAGTGTTTTAATAAAATTCTGACGCTTGACAAGAACAACAGCTACGCTCTGGTGGGTATGGGCGACGCTTTTCGCAAATGGGGCGCATTTCAGGAGGCGGTGAGCTATTACCAGCGCTGTCTGAATAGCCATCCGGGGAACAACTACACCCTCTTTGGCCTTGCCGACTGCTACAAGATGCTCAACCAGTACCGCAAGGCCATCGAAATTTGGGAGCAGTACCTTCACCACGACGACAAAAACATCACCGTACTTACGCGGATAGCCGACGCTTACCGCAAGGTACATGATTTCAGGCGCTCAAAGGCAATGTACCTTCGGGTACTTACTATGGAGGAAAGAAATCCCTATGCCATCATTGGTCTTGGGCATCTCCATTACGATTTCAAGGAATACCATAACGCGCTCTTTTACTGGGGAAAGATGCTTGAGCTCGATCTGGACAATGTGGACATCCGCGTACTCACCTCCATCGGGAATTGCCACCGCAAGCTCAAGACCTTTACAGAAGGTATCCTCTATTTTGACAAGGCCCTGCGCCGCGATCCGTACAACTTCTACGCCCTCTTTGGCCTTGCCGACTGTTACCGGGGCCTTAACCAGCAAAACCGTTCCCTTGAGTATTGGAACCGCATCCTTGAGCAAGATCCTCGTAACAAGGTGATCCTGACCCGTGCTGGCGATGCTTACCGGAATCAGGGCGATCATGAGCGGGCGACTGAGTATTACGAGCGCGCTCTGAATGTTGAGTTTGATACTTACGCCGTGCTGGGCCTGGCGCTGGTGGCCAGAAACCAAGGCAAACATGAGGAAGCCATCGCCTCGTTCCATCGGCTCATCCTGCAGGCCCCGCGCAACCACCGTTTTTACCTTGAGATGGCTGATTGTTATATCAAAAAGGGTGAAACCGATAACGCTATTGAGACGCTTGAGGAATTTCAGCGCTTTGGAATCAGAAGCAGTCCAATTATTGAGCGTCTTGAACAACTGAAATCGTGATTAGGCGCACACTGGCGGGGCTTTCCCTCGTGGAACTACAGAACTTACTGCAACCACTTCCGGCTTTTCGTGCCAGACAGGTGTTTCACTGGCTGGCACGGGGTGTTTCCTCGTTTGAGGCCATGACTGACCTCGCAGTCCCGTTACGGCAGGACTTGGCAAATCGTTTCTCGCTCTATTCAACGATAGTTTCACAGCGTCTTGAAGACAGCGACGGTACGATTAAACTGCAACTCAGCCTTCAGGACGATACGCGGATCGAGGCGGTACTGTTAAGCGACGACGAGGGCCGCAAGACCGCCTGTCTTTCTACGCAGGTAGGCTGTCCGGTTGCCTGTGTCTTCTGCAAGACCGGATCGCTGGGCTTCTCGCGTAATCTCAGTTCCCCGGAAATCGTTGAGCAGTTTCTACGCCTCAGTTCCATCACGGACATTGCCAACATTGTCATTATGGGTATGGGCGAACCGCTCCTGAACCTCGAAGCCCTCTGCGCCGCCCTTGCCGTGCTTACCGGCGATCTGGGTATATCCAGACGGCGTATCACCATATCTACCAGCGGCATTGTCGAAGGCATCCGTGAACTTGCCGGCAAGGGCCTGGGGACACGGCTGGCCTGTTCCCTCACTACCGCCGATCCCGCGCTCCGAGAACGACTCATGCCCATAGCCCGTGCCAATCCCCTTCCCCGCCTGCATGACGCACTCGCCTATTACCAGCAAGAACAGGGCAGGCGACTCACGCTGGAAACCGTGTTACTCGGCGACCTCAATACCCGCGAAACAGATGCTGTAGCCCTTGGCGCTTTTGCGCGTGGCCTTGATGTTGTCATAAACCTTATCCCCTGGAACCCGATCCCTGGCTTATGCTTTGAGGGCAAGCCCCTCCGTGAACCCAGCCGCCGGGAAGTGGAGTTCTTTAGCGCCTTACTTGAACAGCAGGGCATTCCAGTAACGCGACGTTTCAGGAAAGGAGCCAGCATAGCTGGCGCCTGTGGCCAATTAGGTTTTAATCCTCCGCTGATGAGACCCATGAGGTCAGAGACCTCCGCTTAGATCGCTTTGTAGTTGGTACCCAATTCCGAAAGCATCCAGTCTTCTACCAGACGACCGACATCGTGGTATGAGGTACAGCGCAGGGCGTTTTTCGCCAGTCTCCCGCACGATTCCTTTGTTACGCTCTGAATAACCCGCCTTATGCGTGGTATTGCCAGCGCGTTCATACTGAACTCATCCAAGCCCAGCCCCAGTAGTAATGCCGTGAACGAGGTGTCGCCCGCCATCTCGCCGCACATAGCCGCCGTGATACCCTTCTCGTGCGCCGCGTCAATGATCTGCTTGAGAGAACGCAGTATCGCCGGATGAAAAGGCTGTGCCAGATAGCTTACCTTCTCATTACCCCGGTCTACGGCAATGGTGTACTGCACAAGGTCGTTAGTTCCTATTGAAAAAAAGTTCGACTTCTCCGCCAGAATATCAGCGGTCAGGGCAGCGGAAGGAATTTCTATCATGGTTCCCACTGGAACAGCTTCTGCAAACGCCTTCCTCTGCTTGCGAAGCTCGGACTTAACTTCTTCCAATACAGCCAGCGCCTGTTCCAGTTCCTCAATGCCGGAGATCATGGGGAACATGATCCGCAGGTTGCCGGATACACCGGCGCGGAGCATAGCCCTGAGCTGGGTTTTAAATAGCTCTGGTTGTGAAAGGGAGACACGAATCGCCCGCCAGCCCAGTATGGGATTGCGTTCATCAGACAACTGTAGCTCAGGAAGCAGTTTGTCCCCGCCCACATCAGCGGTTCGCAGTGTTACCGGCAGGTTCCCCATAACCTTGAGTACCTGACTATAAGCCTTAATCTGTTCTTCCTCATCAGTCGGCCTACCCGCGCTGAGAAACAGAAATTCAGAACGGTACAGCCCAATACCTTCGCAGCCTGTACCAAGCGCGGCCTCAGCCTCCTCCGGCACTTCAATGTTTGCCTTGAGCGAGACCCGATACCCGTCTCTGGTTTCCGCGGGCAGGGCGCGCAGCTTCTGCAGTTCCCCCAGCCGCTTGTAATAATGCTTGCGCTTGTGTTTCGCCTCGGTCTGAACGCTCTCTTCAGGGTTAACAACAAGCTCCCCAGACACACCGTTCACGATCAGCATGTCGCCGGTCTTGATCTCTTTGCTGGCACTGGAAAGCCCCACAATCGCTGGAATCCCAAAGGCGCGCGCCAGAATCGCCGTATGCGACGTTGCCCCGCCCAAATCCGTAACAATAGCCTTGACCCGCGCCTTATTCATGGCAAGCGCATCGGACGGCAGCAGTTCGCGGCACACGAGGATCACGTCTTCACTCAAATCAGCCAGAGATACTCTTTGCGCATGGAGCAACTTGTTTATAACACGGTGTAACACATCGACGATGTCCACGGCGCGTTCCCGCAGGTAAGGGTCCGGCGAAGCCATGAGCATGGCGCTCATCTCATGGGAGATATTCTTGATGATCCACTCAATGTTCTGTAGGGAAGTCTCCAGCCGTCCCTTTATCTGACCCTGGAACTCCGTATCTTCAAGCATCATAAGATGGGCCTCAAAGATTGCGCTATGTTCCTTATTCATATCCCGCTTCGCTCGGACATTCAGCGCCTTCAGTTCTTCTATAGCCGCGCCATTGGCAGAAAGGTAACGACTCCATTCAGAGTCAAGCTGATCCTTTTGTATGCTGTAACGGGGAACCTCGCTTGTGTTGTTGTCCAGATACACAAGCGCCTTTCCAAGCGCAATGCCGGAAGATACGGGGTTACCGGTATACTTCTTCATAAAGCCCACCCATCTTTAGATTTATAGGCACAGGATACCAACTTCGTCTGCGCCAATAGTATCGCCTTGTCCATCACAATGTCGCTATATCCTCAACGGAAAGCCCAGTATCCTCCGCGATTTGGTCAAAGGACAACCCGCGCCTTTTCATTTTAACGGCAATTTCCCGCTGCCCCTCCTGCCTGCCTTTCTGCATACCTTCTTGTATGCCTTCCTGCCTGCCTTTCTGCATACCTTCTTGTATGCCCTCTCGTCTGGCGCCGTTGATGCTGCTCGTCCAGTCAGAGGCCATCTTCTCATACCGCTCGTAGGCTCGCAACAGCTCTGGATTCCGTGCTATCACTTCCAACTTCGTCTGCGCCAGGAGTATCGCCTTGTCCATCTTTACTACCTCCTCTATCAGTTCAGGCGGGCTCTTGTCGTCAAAGTACGCCAACCACCGGTCCAGCGGATTCTTCAGGCTAAAGCCCGCTCTCTGGTATCGCCGGAACTTCACCATGTCAAGAAAGTGTAGCTCACACACATCTGTCAGCAGAAACTCCTTTTGCCGATCTTCCCACAGGTGAAAAGTCGCGTGGAAGTCTTTCACTTTCACAAGGCACTCGAATCCCGTGATGTTTATCGTTATTACCGGAAGTAGTTCCCGATAATCGTCCCCAGACCGGAAATTACGGATGTACCGCGAACTCCAGTAAAACAGAGTGCGTTTTTCCATATTGTGTTCGTTCTTCAGTTGTACCTCCACGTTGACCCATCGGCGATCCGCCAACTGCGCCAGCACGTCGAGCCGTCCGGCCTTACCGCCCACAACTTCAGCGGGTAAGTCCTTGTCCTCAAGAATCTTCACACCGGTCAGGTTGCTCTTTCCGGTACGGCTGAGGACGGCGTTTAAAAAAGCGAGAAGCTGTTCCTCGTCCCCTTTCTCGCCCATAGCCTTTTGAAAGGCGAAGTCGTTCAAGGGGTTTAAGCGTTTTATTTCCACGTGTGTAATGACTTCCTTGTGAAAGATACCTGAAAGTGTAGCGCCTTTTGGGAGGATCTGCAACGCGGGTCGTGGGAAATATCAAGGCGGCTCTTTGACCTATTATAATAGCGGAGCGCGTCAGGGAGTATTACGCAAACCCGTCAAGTTTTGTACCAAGATGGGACAGTCAGGGCTAAAGCGGGTATTGCCGGCTTTACCAGAGAGCGTCGTAAAGCCTCCCGAACCGCCGCATTCGACCGCGTCCTCACCGTAGCGACCCCAACGTTGGGCTTGACGATAGCAACGTTTGGGTAGGCTGACCGAAACGGAAGGCTCGCTAAGCCCGACGGAAGGCTCGTCAAGCCCAACGTTTGGGTAGGGTGACCGAAACGGAAGGCTCGCCAAGCCCAACGGAAGGCTCGCTAAGCCCAACGTTTGGGTAGGGTGACCGAAACGGAAGGCTCGCTAAGCCCAACGTTTGGGTAGGGTGACCCCAACGGAAGGCTCGCTAAGCCCGATGGAAGGCTCGCCAAGCCCGACGTTTGGGTAGGGCGACCGAAACGGAAGGCTCGATAAGCCCGATGGAAGGCTCGCCAAGCCCGACGTTTGGGTAGGGCGACCGAAACGGAAGGCTCGCTGACCCCGACGGAAGGCTCGCTAAGCCCAACGTTTGGGTAGGGTGACCGAAACGGAAGGCTCGACAAGCCCAACGGAAGGCTCGTCAAGCCCAACGTTTGGGTAGGGTGACCGAAACAGAAGGCTCGCTAAGCCCAACGGAAGGCTCGCCAAGCCCAACGTTTGGGTATTGTGACCGAAACAGAAGGCTCGCAAAGCCCAACGGAAGGCTCGCCACGCCCAACGGGACGGATGGATAAGCCCCATGGAAGGCTCGCCAAGCCCCACGTTTGGGTAGGGCGACCGAAACGGAAGGCTCGCTGACCCCGACGGAAGGCTCGCTAAGCCCAACGTTGGGGTAGGCTGACCCCGACGGAAGGCTCGCCAAGCCCAACGTTTGGGTAGGCTGACCCCGACGGAAGGCTCGCCAAGCCCAACATTTGGGTAGGCTGATAGAACCGTTTGGGTAGGTTGATAGAAACGTTGGGCTTGGCTGAGTAAAAGGCTTCCCCTTGAATCATTGTTTCCTGTTTGCTAAAATTGCCCATCACAAAAAATAGATGCTTTTAGACAAAGTGTCATACAGAGGTAGTATGCAATCATTAGGAATCAACATCGGCTCGACGAGCCTTAAGATGGCGCTCATGGATAACGGGCGTGTAGTATGGAGCGCGACGCTGCCCCACGAAGGCGATTTCCCTACAGCCACGCGGAACCTGCTCGCGGCAAGCGCGGGGCGCGTAGCCCCAGGCGCAAAGACCTTGGTTACCGGCAACGAGGGGCGCTTCATGTTCAATACCGCGGGGACCCTGGAGCCGCTCTGCGTGGAAGCGGCGCTGAAAAGCCTGGGCGTCAAGGCAAATGCGGTGGTCAGTATGGGTGGAGAAGACCTCGTCGTGTACTCGCTCAATAACGATGGGCGTATCATCAACAACTTTTCCGGGAACAAGTGCGCGAGCGGCACGGGCGAGTTCCTGAAACAACAGCTTGCCCGCATGGATATGACGTTGGAGGACATCGACAAGGTGCCAGACACCGCGACGGTGTACCCGCTGTCAACCCGCTGTTCAGTGTTTATGAAGAGCGACTGCACTCACCGGCTCAACAAGCGGGAGGCAACTAAGGACGACATTATTTTGTCGCTGTCTGATGTGATGGCCGTGAAGGTGATCGATTTTCTTAAACGGGCGAAGGTTACGTCAGGGCGGGTGGTGCTGGTTGGCGGGATTACGCTGAACCGGCACATCATCCGGTTTATCCGCAAGAAAGCGCCGAAGATCGAGTTCGTGATACCGGAGTCTGCGCCGGTGTTCGAGGCCCTGGGCGCGGCGGTGCTTGCCGCTGAAAGCGGGAGTCCGTTCCCTGACACTGACAAGCTGCTGCGCCATAACGAGATACGCTTCGGCAGCCTCGACGCGCTCAAAAAATGGCAGGATAAGGTGAAGACCTTTGACAAGGCTGACGGCACGGTTCGCGCCGACCGTGTCTACATACTGGGTGTGGACGGCGGGTCTACCACTACAAAGGCGTGTCTCGTGGACATCGATACCGACGAGATCGTGGCAAGCCACTACGGGCGTACCCACGGCGATCCGGTGAAGGCGCTCAAGGAGTGCCTTGGGATCATTCAGCAGAAAATAGTGTCTGACACCGGTGATAAGAACGTTGCGATCAAGCTGGTAGCCACAACCGGCTCTTCGCGGGAAATCCTCGGCGTGTTCCTTGAGACGTCTGGGGTGTATAACGAGATCATCGCGCACTCGATTGGCACTACCTTTTTTGACCCTGATGTTGAAACAATCTTTGAGATCGGTGGTCAGGACGCGAAGTACGTTCTGCTCAAGAACGGCGTTCCCATTGACTACGCCATGAACGAGGCGTGTTCCGCTGGTACCGGCTCCTTTCTGGAGGAATCGGCGGCGGGCGATCTGTCGATACACAGCGCCAAAGACATTGGTCCCATAGCCCTCAACGCGGACTGCCCGCTCAAGTTTGGAGAACACTGTTCGGCGTTCATCAACTCGGATATACGCAAGGCGGTACAGCAGGGCGCGTCCCGCGAGAACATCACGGCGGGTATCGTCTGCTCCATTGTGTCAAACTACCTAAACCGCGTGGTTGGCAATCGCACCATTGGCGGTAAAATCTTCTTGCAGGGCGGCGTTGCCAAGAATCCGGCGGTTCCGCAGGCGTTTGCCATGCTGTTGGACAAGGAAATCCTTGTGCCGCCAGCGCCGGAACTCATGGGATGCTTTGGCGTGGCGCTTTTAGCCAAGCGTAAATGCGCGGACGGCCTGCTTGTCGAGCAAAGTGTCAACATCGACGAGCTTCTGAACCGTGAAATCGGCTATAAACGGGTCTTTACCTGCGAAGCCTGCGATAACCGCTGCCCAATACAGGTGTTGAGCGTGAACGGCCACACGTATATGTTTGGCGGACGCTGTAACAAGTACACGAATATGCGGAAAGCCGTGAAAGACGTGCCGATTTTTGACTACGTGGAGCAGCGCCAGCGTATGCTTTTCGAGGAATACGCCCCGACCAACAAGACGTTTATCAAAAAACGTGATTTCGTGGTAGGCATACCCCGCGCCTTTTCTGTGCATACGCTCTATCCGCTCTATGCGTGGTTCTTTCACGAGCTTGGCATCAAGACCTTCCTGTCAACAGAGGTTGCTCACGCCGGCATTGCCCGCGTTGAATCGGCCTACTGTTTCCCAGCGGAGATCGCTCACGGCGCGGTACAGGACTGCCTCGACAAGGGCGCTGACTATGTTCTGCTCCCCCACTTCCGCGATATGCCTAGCTATGAGGAAGATGTTCACGCCAACTTCTGTCCCATCACGCAAAGTTTCCCCTACTATATAGAGAAGGCGTTCCCGGATGTCGATAAAAAACACTTCCTCCCGCTGGTGGTGAGTTTTAAGTTTGGCGAGGCCAAGGCGCTGGAACTGTTCACGCAGACCACCGCGCAGCTTGGCATCGACGAGGCGGAAACTAAGCGCGCCTTTGAAAAGGCGCTCGCTAAACAGCAGGCGTACTTTGCCGCCGCAAAGAAACTCGGCGAGGACGCTATGGCCGACGCCCGCAAAGCTAAGCGTCCGGTTATCGCGGTGCTGGGGCGTCCGTATAACGCCTTCACTGCCGAGGCGAACATGGGCATACCGCGCAAATTCACCACTCGCGGCTATTCCATCATCCCCTTTGACATACTGCCTTTTACTGAGGAAGAAATCTTCCCCAACATGTACTGGTACTATGGCCAGCAGGATGTGAAGTCAGCCGCGCTCCTCAAAAAAGAGGACAACATCTATGTTACCTATATCACGAACTTCTCATGCGCCCCTGACTCCTTCATCCTCCACTACCTCAAGTGGTTTATGGGACAAAAACCCTTTCTCGTGCTGGAGTTGGACTCACATTCAGCCGACGCCGGCATTGATACGCGGGTTGAAGCGTTTCTCGACATCATTGACGGCTACCGCGCCAAGAAAAACGAGCTGGAAGCCGAGCGTTACGACAACGGCTGGAAGTTCGTCTATGACGAGACCGCGCAAGGCGATAACACCCTGCGCATCGACAACAGCAAGACCGGCGAGAAGGTTGCCATCCGCAACAACAAGCGCGTGAAACTGCTCCTGTCCAACATGGGCGCGATCTCCACCGAGTACATCGGCGCGGCAGTGCGAAGTCTCGGCATCAATGCCGAGGCGCTTCCGGTTGCCACCGCAAAGACCATCCAGATCGCCCGCGCCCATGCCTCAGGGAAGGAGTGCGTCCCCAGCCACCTGGTACTAGGCGGGGCGCTCCAGTTCTTCTTTAGCGAAAAATACCGCAAAGACGAACTCTACCTGCTCTTCGTGCCAATCACCACAGGCCCCTGCCGCACGGGGCAATACTACGTGTACTACGAAAACCTCTTCCGTGATATGCGTATGGAAAACGTGGTTGTCTTCATCCTCTCGGCGGACAACTCCTACGGCGAGCTTGGTCCCAACTTCGCCAAAGAGATGTGGCGCGGCTTCGTGCTTGCCGACTACCTCAAGGACATACAGACCGCGCTCAAAGCCACAGCGGAAAACCCCGTTAAGGCAGTGGCGGACTTTGAACGCTCATGGCGCAAAGTCATGGAGGCGGTGGAACATAACCCCAAACATATCTGGAAGGAACTTGAGCAGGTAGCCGTTGACGTGAAGAAAATTCCGCTGAAACGCAAGCTCGTTGACTGCCCAAAGGTGCTGGTTATCGGTGAAATCTATGTGCGCCGCGACGACTTCGCAGTAGGCGAACTCACCGACCTGATGAGCGAGCGCGGTATTGTGGTCAAAGTGGCGGGTATTGCCGAGTGGATACACTACCTTGATTTCGTGCGGGAGTATTCCTACAAAAAGCTCATTGACATGGAACCGCCTGCCAAGCGTCCGTTTTGCAAGCCCTTCTGGAGCCTCAAGAAACTGGAGATCGAGAAGGCGTGGAAACATTCGATAGAAAAGAAAACCCTCGACATACTCGGCCCCACGGGTCTGATACCTGAGACGCCGCACGACATGAATCTCATCATGGACTACACGCAGAAGTATTTTGTGAACCTCGAACTCAACTCCGAGATTGCGGTTTCAAGCGGCGCTGCGGCGGCGGCAATGGAACACGGCTACTCCGGTATCGTGAACATCTCGCCCTTTGCCTGCCTTATCGGGCGGGTCATCGAAGGACTGTTCACCCCCTGGGCGCGTGAACGCAACTACCCCACACTCTCTGTTGAGGTAGACGGCAACCTCTTACCGCCGAACATCGTGAACAAGCTGAACATCTTCATGGTGAACGTGCTGCGCTTCAAAGGGAACAATGACCTGTCGCGGCTCATCGACAGTGAAAAGAACGCGGACAAACCAGCCTAAGTGGGCAAAGCCCCCGCGCCGCGACTGCGGGGGCTTTGCCCACAGCAAGCGTTTTCGCTGAGATAACGATACTATTGACAGCGCTGTCCCATAAGGATATTATGGGTACATATATTTTTCCTTGAAGGAGTTAAAGCATGGCAGGTGAAGAAAAAGAAAGTAGTGGCGTATGGTATGGGATTTTGGACGCGGCTCTCAAAATTCCTGGCGCACGGGTAGACAGGGTAAATTTCCTGGAAAAGGAATTTACCAAATGCACAGGGGATGAACTCTCCAATATCCTGGATCAGGGGCCTGGAAAAGCTGGTGTCCCTATTCAAGACCTGGAAAAGATAGCTGATGGAGCGATACGGTCTCATGCAAGCATCGTAACGGGTACATCCTTTCTCGCGGGGCTTCCCGGAGGATTAGCTATGGCGGGAACCATACCCGCAGACCTGGCCCAGTACTATTACCACGTAATAGTCATCGCCCAAAAACTGGCATACATCTACGGGTGGCCGGATTTGCAGGTGGACAGCGAGGGAGAAGCTGACAAAGACTCCTTCCTCTCGGTCTTGACCATATTCATTGGTATCATGAGCGGCGCAAAAGAAGCAAATAGCGCCTTAAAGCCCATGTCGGAAATCCTTTGCGCCGAAAGTACCCGAAAGCTTCCGGTGATTGCCTTGGCAAAAATCGGCTTGCCCCAAATCGCAAAGCAAGTGGCAAAGGTCTTAGGAGCCAACCTTGCCAAACAAGGGCTTGCTAAGGGCATCGGAAAGATCGTGCCTTTAATCGGGGGCGCTATCTCCGGAGCCGTAACCATAGCGACGTATTGGCCTATGGCAAATACCCTGAAAGATGAACTGCAGAATCAAGTTATAAAGTAAATGCCTTGCAATGCTCCCCGCTGTCCTTACGGGGAGCATTGATTTCAAGGGGCTTGTTATCAGCCGGCCCATGACCGGCTGTTGAAGAACTAAGCTGCCCCACAATAACCCCGCGCAGAAACCATAGCTGCTAAAGCGGCTAGGAAACACAGAAAAAGATTAAAAAAGTATTACCATTATTTCTCTCCATGTCTCCGCGTGGGTCATAATGATAACGGACTACGCTCGCAAGAGTACCATGTTGTATAAAACTCTAATCCTTAATAGTAACCTTCATGCGTTATGCCAAAGCGCCCCTAGCGCAGACTGCAAGCCGCAAGCCCCTCTATGAACCGGTTTTGGCTTTGCCAAGTAGCTAACAGCTTAGTTTTCCTCCTGTTTATCAAAGCCATGCCCAAAAATACCCCGAAATCCATAGCATTTAACCAAAAATCTGTAGATTTTACCTCAACGTCTAAAGACTTCAACTCAAAGTCTAAAGACTTCGCTCTCAAGTCTAAAGACTTCACCTCCACGTCTAAAGACTTCGCTCCAAAGTCTTTAGACTCCAACTCCACGTCTAAAGACTTTAACCCAAAGTCTTTAGACTTCGCTCCAAAGTCTAAAGACTTCAACTCCACGTCTAAAGACTTCATCTTCAAGTCTAAAGACTTCACTCCAAAGTCTTTAGACTTCACTCTCAAGTCTAAAGACTTCACTCTCAAGTCTAAAGACTTCACTCCAAAGTCTAAAGACTTCGCTCTCAAAGTCTTTAGACGTTGCAAAAGAGTCTAAAGATAATAGGGCGTTTTGGGACAAAGACGACGTATTGTCCTTGCAAAAGAAAGTATATATCATAAGTGAAAGAACAGACCGGCTCCCGGCAAGCAGGGGAGGCATTGCGGCATGGTCAGCGACCGGCAGAGCGCCGCTGGAACCAACGCGGGTGTATGAGGTATCCCCAGCTTTCTTATAAGGAAGAACTCACTTCCCGTCCGCCTTGTAAAGGGCGGATGAGAAGCGGGTTTGAAGCAGCGGCTGGGCTTGAGCCTAAACGTAAGGCTTAAATCCGGCATTCATGAGTGGAATTAAGGAGCATTCTATGAAAATCAGCTTTAAACTGGTAGCTATCATCAGTATTTTCAATGTTATTGGTATTGGAGTATTAGCCAGCGTTACGGTGGGTCTGGCTGATCAAGAAATCAGCCGTATGGCTAACGAACACGCGGTTGACTTTGCGATTCAAAGCAATGAGAAGATAAGGAACTGGTTTGGGGATTATATAGCGGCGGTAAGGACCCTTGCGCAAGCCATGCAGGGTTATAAAGACATACCAGCAGCAGACCGGCGGGAGTATTTCAATATATTGCTGGCACAGGTATACCGCGCAAACCCTGGGTTAGCGGGTATTTACGCTAACTGGGCGCCTAACGCCTTGGACGGTATGGACGCTGACTATGCCAACACCCCAGGAACCGATGAGTCAGGACGGTTTATACCGGTTTGGACTATGACCAACGGGGAATTACAGGTAGAACCTATCATAGGTTTTACTTGGGATATGCTTATGCAAGTTCCTGAATTCGGCGTAGAGCTTATCATGGACCCGGACGTATATATAGCGCCAAATGGAGCAACGTTCTTAATCGCAAATATGAGCGCTCCGGTAAAAGATAATGGCGTAGTCGTTGGATATGTAGGGTGTACGGTTGAATTATCAACAATACAGGCTCTGGTGGAAGAGATCAAACCGTTTGGCAATGGCTTTGCGTTTGTGTTCAGCGCGGGCGGTCTCATTGTGGCTCACCCTGACCCAAGCAGGCTCGGCAAGAATATGCGGGAAACAGAAACCGACACCTTCGGACCCTTTTTGGATACTATGGTTGACGCGGTTACTAAGGGAACAAGCGCCTCCTTCTCATACCGTCCGCCGCAATCAAAAACAATGATGCAGTATTATGCGGCGCCGTTTACCATTGGACATACCCGTCTGCCCTGGAGTCTGGCGATTGAGGTCTCCAATGATACGATCATGGCGCCGGTATACCGCATGATCCGTTTCGGCCTCATCATCGGGATTCTGACCATGATCCTCATGTCCGTAGGCGTTGTTTTCACCGCCCGTTCTATAAGCCGCCCCTTAGCCTACACCATGACTGTTCTTAAAGACATTGCCGAAGGCGATTTAACGAAACAGCTTGTAGTCAACTCCAAAGACGAAGTAGGCGATCTTGCCCGCTACCTCAACTTCACGGTAGACAAGATCAAAAACCTCGTCCTTTCTATACAGAAGGAGGCGTTTTCCCTCTCGCACATTGGCGCAGACCTTGCCACGAACATGAATGAAACCGCAGCTTCCATTAACGAGATTACCGCCAACGTCCAAAACATCAAGGTTCAGGTTGGCAGACAAGGTACAAGCGTTAAAAGCACTGGTTCAAGTATGGAGCAGGTTGTTGAAAACATCAAAGTTCTCAATAAACATATACAAAAGCAGTCCGAGTGCGTCAGTCAATCCTCCTCAGCGATAGAAGAGATGCTGGCGAATATCCAAAGCGTAACCCACAGCCTCGTGAAGAACGAAGCCAATGTAACAAAGCTGGCTCAGGCGGCGAATGTGGGGCATACTGGTTTACAGGAGGTCTCGACTGATATTCAGGAGATAGCCAGGGAGTCCGAAGGTCTGCTGGAGATAAACGGGGTGATAGAGAACATAGCCAGCCAAACAAACCTGCTGTCCATGAACGCCGCCATAGAAGCGGCGCACGCTGGGGATGCGGGCAAGGGATTCGCGGTGGTGGCCGACGAGATACGCAAGCTGGCCGAGTCTTCCAGTGAACAGTCAAAGACTATAAGCGATGTATTGAATAAGATAAAAGGCTCCATAGACAAGATAATAAAGTCAACCAACGAGGTGCTGCTGCACTTTGAGGCCATAAGCGATGGAGTGCGGACGGTAACGGAGCAGGAGCGGAATATCCGCGCCGCTATGGAGGAACAAGGGACCGGGAGTAAGGCCATACTGGACTCGATAGGGAGTTTGAACGGGATTACTGGGGAAGTGAAAGGGAGTGCTGACAATATGCTTGGCGGCAGCCAGGAGGTGATACGGGAGAGCGAGGTGCTTGAGCGTATAACGGCTGAGATAGGGAATGGGATGCAGGAGATGGCGAGTGGCGCGGAGCAGATAAACACGGCGGTGAATCAGGTGAATGACATAAGCGGGGAGAATAAGCAGCAGATCGAGCAACTTATGGCTGAGGTTTCCCGGTTCAAGGTTGAATGAGCCGCAAAGAGGCGCGGCGCCGCGCTGTATGAAGCCCGCCAGAGCCTACGAAACAGCGTACCCTCTTATACCAATTTCTCTCTCAGCTTCCTTGTATAAATGTTAATATATGGTATTATTCTTTTATGAGTTATGCTAAAGTAAGCCTAAGCGCGGATTACAGGCCACAGGCCACAGGCCACAGGCCACAGGCCACAGGCCACAGGCCACAGGCCACAGGCCACAGGCCACAGGCCACAGGCCACAGGCCACAGGCCACAGGCCACAGGCCACAGGC
>JAISAE010000005.1 GCA_031266875.1 Treponema sp. | reverse complement strand
CTTCTATGCCTTGTCCTTTATTAAAATCTTTCCAGTAAATCGGTATTGTCAAACTGGCAGCGAGAGGGATATTGACAGGTTCTTTTTCAGAGATACTCCATGACGTTGTATATCTATCTCCGAAACCATCTCCAATGCTGACTGTGCCTGACATACGCTCGATATTTTCAACAGATATGCCGCCGTCATTTAAGGCGACACCACTCCCGCCGGTCAGGTTTATTCTTTTCCCCCAGTTCACAAATGAGGCGCAGCCCATAAACAGGCTTACAGTCATCATCATAACAGCAAAAAACAAAATTCTCTTCATAATCTTTCCCTAGTAGAAATCGTGAGGATCAATCAATCTGTTTCCTCATCGTCATCGTCGTCTTTATTGGACGCCATATTTACCGTTTCGGGAACCTCATCAACCGCCATGCTCTGGTAATACTGTTCAGCCAGCATAGTACGGTTGAATTCAGCGGACGGTTCCAATGAGTATACCAGTTCTTCAAGTTCATCTATTGTAGCGTGGAAGAACTCTTTCCGTAAGTTGATCTTGTTGACCCGTTTGTTATGGAGTCGCTTGTGAAGCTGATTCTCAAGCTCAGGCGCGTTATCCGAAAAGATGAGGCTGTGAATGTCGAACCTGAACGGCACCGAAGCGTCGCCCAACTCGTCTATCCGCTCCTGGGGAACCGTTCTTCGCGTCATGCCGATTTTGAAAACGCTGTCGCCAAAAGAACCTAAATTACTAATAATGTAAATATGTCCGGCTTTCCCATGCTCCAGTTTGATAATATCTTCCTTCTTATTTTCCACTTCATCCAGTTGCGATTGCATCTTGGCGATACGGGCTTCAAGCTGTTTGATTAACAGCGTGTCCTTTGCTTCCGTGGCCGCAAGCGCGAGCTGGTTTTGCGCTGAGGCAATTTCATCTTTGTACTTCTGTTCCTCGCGCTCAACTTTCTTGCGCTCTTCTTCCAGCCGTTTCTGTTCAGCGGCTTCCTGTTTCATCTGTTCTCGCAGCGCCCGCTGCTCCTCTTTGATACGCTCCTGCTGGATATAATACTCGTACTCAATATTTATCGCTTCAATAAACAGGTACTCAATCTCTCCAATGAACTTTGTTATCGTTGGCGCTATAATCTGGTTCCCCTCAGACGCGATCAGCTGGTATTTCGCGGTCATAGCCTTTACGTCCTTAACCGCTTTGTCCAGCTTTGAGTATTTCAGGTTGTATAGGATATTTTGCAGTTCAGCCTCAAGCGCGATGACCATCAGCTTATAGATTGCCGCGTTTGCCTTGTTAGTATACCGCGCCTCATACTTTACCAGCAGTTCTTGAATGATCTTGTTGTTCTGGTTATACCGCTTCCTGAGTTCCCTGACGTCCATCAGGTTAAACTTTAGCTTGACGGTGGTAGAAAGCAGCTCGTCAGCTTCTATGGTCGATTCATTGAGTATGTCCCTGGATACCGATACTTCGTCAAAGTATCGTTTTGCGGAATGTTGAACGCTCTTAAACAGGGTTTGCGCCTTGAGTAACTTAGTGGCGTTTGTGGTTATGGTCTTCTGGGTTTTGCCTTGCTCCTCAATAAGCTGATTGAGCTGGTTTGTACGCTCTTCGACTTGGTGAGAGACGGCTTGTAACTCCACGTTTTTTTTATCTATCTCTCCGGCAATCGCGGCCAGCGCGTCTTTCTGGGCTTTTGCCACGAGCGCGTTGTAAAGCTCCTGTTTCTTTTCATTGATTTCGGCATATGTGTTTTTGACTTTCTCATACGCCGCTTTACCCTGTTCTATGTTCTCACGCAAGCGCTGTTCATCCGCTTCTAAAGCGATAATCCGCTCACAGTCCTTACAAAGCCCCTGTGTACTGACTTTATGGAACAAGCCGCCCTTACCACAGCGTTTACATTTTGCCATTGACTAGCTCCTTCACAGCGTTTCAATCCACGCGCCACACTGAGCGCGACATTGATACTTAAAGTATCGGTTATCTCGCCATAATGATAATAGGTGGCTTTACTCCTTTGTGGGCTTAGGCTTCTTAGGGCGGCCCATGTGGATGTTGCGGAGTATATCCAAAATACCAGAGTCGTATACGGCCTCTCTGGTAATAGGCTGGATACCAGCGGTTTCTATTCGTTTTCGGGTCGCGTCCACTGAAATACCTAACGCCTTAGCGATTTCTGAGACTGTCATTCCTTCCATTACCTCTTTATCGGAGACTATACAGGAAAATTTAGAAAGTATCGAGTTTTTTAGAGATTTTGCTTGACAAAATATCTAATATATTCGATATTTTAACTATAACAAGAGCTTATCGTTCTGGCAAGCTCACTCACCGTACTATGTTATCGGCTAGGCAGTGAGCAGCTAATTGGTACGCTATATATAGCGTACCAACTTCAACATCTGATGTTAAGGCTGAGCAAGGCGGTGGACGTGGACACGCTCGCGCTCTACCGGGGCTAGTCTTTACAACTTTCTTCTATAAATAAGGGGCGTTGTGTGGCGACTCGCCTACCCGCCCCAGACAGCGAGGTGAGGGCGGATTATGTGCGCTCTAGATCGTGTATCGGGTGAGGCCGCCTTTTTTCCCCAGCTTGCTCGTCAGGAAAGTCATCGGTCAGGCTGATGTTTTTGTGACCTCAATGTGGCGCTTCCCCACGGAGGACTTGTTCATCGGCAATCAACTTTTGGGTGTATTCGATAAGAAGTGGCCGCGCCCGTAGGGATAGCAGGTGAAAAAGCCGAATAAGCTCCGCGTCCTCTGCCGACAGAGTGGCTTCATCGTCCAGCATCTCTCCCTCACCGGTACGAAGCCATCTTTCACTGATTTTGAAAGCCAGGCAGACTAACCTGATATACCGATCCGACACAGGGTTTTTTCCAGCTTCAATGTCTGACCATGTACCCTGCTTTATACCCATCTCTCTTGCAAACTCTCCCTGTTTTTTTTTCAGGGCTACCCGTATTTCAACGAGTCTTCTATTGATATCTTCTTGCATAAGTTGAACCTACTCCGTATAAGAAAAAAAATCAAGAAATTTATCTGTATTACGTAATAATCACTTGACAAACTTCTGTTATACGGTTATAATTTCCGTATAACAGAATTAAGGTTGTTATGAAGTTGACAGAAGAAGACAAAGAGCTTCTCGCGCTCAAGAAGAAGATGGGGCGATGTCGGGATGCCTTGATGGGTACGGCACGAATGATGGTGCTGGCACAAGAGGCAATGAAAGAGGACTACGGACTTTTGCCGGAGAGTTATCCGGCAGGACAGGGCAAGGCGGACTACGGTCTCGCCCTGTCCGCGCAGGCCGGAAAGACGGCGTAGGAGGAGAAAGAACATGGGTAAAAAAATGTATTTGCGAAAGGTAATCGAGTTTCTCGAAGACGCGGGGTATCACGTAGGCCACGCGGAGGAAGAAGTACGGAGCGCAACGCGGTCAGAAACCGGGTATGTAAGAACCGGAGCCATCTTGTTGCGCGTAACTATGTGTCCCTCAGACGCGCAAGATGTAATGAAGTTACTCGAAAGCGCCGGTTATCACATAACCAAAATGGAAGAAGAACGGATACGCCATGAAGACGTCGGATATGTAAAAACCGGAGAAATCTTGTTGCGCATAGCTCCGGTTCCCTTGGATTGGCGAAAGGCAAGCGAATTACTCGAAGACATGGGTTATCACGTACTCAAAGCGGAGGAAGAAATACAGAGCGCAACGCGGTCAGAAACCGGGGAGTATATAAAAACCGGAGTCATCTTGTTGCGCGTAATTCCGGTTTGCTCGGACAAAAACGAACAGACGGCGTAGGGAGGGACAAGATAACAGGAGGTTTTTTAATGGAACCAGAGAAGCTGTATTCATGAATAACCGGAGCGAACTTATGAAACAAAGGGACATAACCCATATTTTTTTGCGTCTGGATTTGGCGCTTGCTAAAGCTGCCCGAATTCAGGCAATTAACGATGGGGTGAGTTTGACGGCATGGATTTCCCATGCGATTGTCATGCGGCTTGCGGCAGAGGAAACGGCTTTGGGAGACAACAAGCTGCCGGACTCGGTGAAACAGTAGGTATTTTTTATTACCCATGACGGCGTTGGATACGGTGTTTCGGCCCGGCCACGCCCTGTGGGTTCTAAGGGAAAGGAGGAACCATGAAAGCGATAAGCGAGAAGTGGTACACGGCGCGGGAACTGGCCGCGACGTTTGGGTGTAGCGTAAGCACGATAGCAAACCACGCTAACAAGTTATTCGGTAAAGGGAAAAAGGGTGTAACGCGCTGTTTTGACGAAGCGCAGATAACGCTTTTACTGGAGAGTATCAAGCAAGTAAAGCAGGCAGGTGGACGCAGAACCTTAACATCAGATGTTAAGGCTGAGCGGGCGGACGAGCGCGACACTTCCCAAACAGTTTGGGAAGTTGATTTGAGCAAGAGACTGGCAAAGGGCGCAACCAGCCTTACCCCTATTTTGCGCCTGAAGCTGATACAGGAACAGAAAGACCGCCTGCGTGATGAAGAATGCGCAATCTACCGGAGTGAAATCAAGCGGCTTGAAGAACTCTCGGCGCGTCAGGCCGCATGGATAGATGACGCGCTCAAGGCCAACACGCAGCTATGGAGCATAGCCGAGAGCGCCGGGGCGCTCATCACGGACAGAGAGGACATACTTGCCCTCTACCGGCGCTAAAGATGAGGACGAGTATCTATTCCCGGTTATCCAGGGCCAAGCGTGAGGCTTTAATGAACCTTTGAAAGTATCTCCGGGTTATCGACCACGTAGTTCAACACGTCTGCCATAATGCCGGTGTAACCTTTCCCCAGGGCTTTGTATTTTGCCAACACATCGGGTTTTAGGCGCAGGGCAATGACACGACGTAACGGCTCTTTTCTTTTCCGCAGTTCCCGCGCCATAGCCGCGAATTCAGCTAAGGCCTCCGGGGTGGATTCCGGGCAGTCTTCGGTGTAAACAATCGGATGCTTTTTCGCTTCCTGTAGTTCCCCGCGTATCCGGACCATTTCCTCCTTACTCGGCTTTTGTCCAACCTTTATCGTCGATACGATAGTACCCATTGTAGCTTCTCCTTTCCGCCTTGTTCGCACGGCGGGCCGATATAAGCCGCCTGTTCTCCCCGCGCTCCGTATAGATCACAAAAAGAACCTCATCAATCACGCCTAGAGTTTGCAGGCGTTCTTCCCTGGACGTGTTCCCCGCGCTCCTATCCGGGCGTTCGAGCCTCTCCATATCGGAGAAGATGTATTGCGCAGTCTCAAAACTCACTTTGTGCGTTGCAAGGTTGATCCGTGCCTTTTCCTCGTCCCATTCAATACCAGGTAACGGCATAGTTAGAATGTATTACTTTCTGTCATACTTGACAAGGGGTTATGTGCTTGCCTGTACCCCCGGTCGAGTTATGAGCTACTTGTCGGGCTTAGGCTTGGGCGGGCGACCCGCAACGACATCTCTGATTGCGTCCTCGTCCGCCTGTTCATATAAGGCCGTTCTGCCAATATACTCGCGGGGAGTTCTGCCTGCGGCTTCCAGCCTTCTAGCGGCTGTTTTGGGCTTTAAGCCTAGGTGGGTGGCAATTTCTCGGATTGTTAAGCCTGTTTCCATACATTCCATATCGGAAAATATAACAAAAAATTTAAAAATCGCTATATGGCGAAATTTTATCTTGACAAATTATAGCTATATAGCGATATTTATAACATAAACATAAAGAATGGCTATAGGGTACTGCGACACGCTATAGCTGGTTTTGAGCCGAGCTAGGCCGTTCCATTGTCGCAGGTGAACGGCTTTTTTATTACCCGCGACCCTTTCGCACGTAGTTACCGGCACGGCGAACAGGGCGCGGGGTCTATAGATAGAGTAATCAAGAGTTTCCCGGAAGGAGTAACGGACTTCCGGGCGGCTTTAGCCAGCAGCCAGCCCCAAGGCGTCCGTTACCGCCGAGGGGCTTTTTTAGGAAGCATTTTATGGAGTTATTGAACGTGAGAGAGGCCGCGAAAACATTGCGGATGAGCGAGGTCACAATCCGGCGTATGGTCAGAGCCGGGAATATCCCGTACCGGCGGTTTGGAACGGGCGGTAAAAACATGAGGATATTCTTTACCCCCTGAAGACCTTGCCGCGTATCTGGAAGCGGCGGCGGTTCCGGCGAAGCCCGTGAAGGAGGGATGGTGGAACTTCCAGCGATGCGTGTGGAATCTTAAGCGGTGTGTGTTGAGATTCCAGCGATGCGTATGTAGCTTCCAGCGATGTGTATGGAAGTTCCAGAGATGTATGTGAAGCCTCTAGCGATGTGTGTGGAACCTCTAGCGGTATATGTGGAAGTTACAGCGGTGTGTCTATAACTTCCATAGGTGCCTTTTGAGCTTCCAGCGATGTGTGTGGAAGTTACAGAGATACGTGTGGAACTTCCAACGAGTGTTTAGAAGTTCCAACGATACGTATGGAGCTTCCAGCGGTGCGTGTGGGATTTCCAGAGGTATCTTTGTAACTTCTAGTGATGCGTGTGGAGCTTCCAACGATGCGTGTGGAGCTTCCAGCGATGTGTCTATAACTTCCAAACATGCGTGTGGAAGTTATAGTTAGCAGGGGCGGATTAAGGGGCGTTGTTTTGCCTGCAGCGATTCCACAGACGGGTGATGCGCTGGAGTGCTGATGCTGCTACATGAGGTCTGTCGTGATCCGCATACCAAGGGTTATGGTGAACCCGGGCATAGGGTAATCAAGCATGGACTCATAAGACCAGTCGAGTATGTTCCGCAGAACCAGAAAGGCGCTCAGGTTTTCCCCGATGCGCTGGTTAGCGGTGAAGTTAAGCAGGAAATAGGGATCGAGCTTCGTGATGTTCGCGGTTTCAGCATAGCGGAGGCTCTCGTAGTGGCCGGAAAGGATGAAGGAGCTGCCCTTAAACCCGCTAAGTTCCAGGGATACGCCTATGGTGTGCATGGGCATATAGGGAATACGGCGGTCTGAGGCAAAGCTGAGTTCGCCGCTCAGGAGGTAGCTTAACAGAAGCTGGTAGGATACTGAGACGTTCAGTTTCCGTATCATATCCGCGGCTATAGGAAGCGTGTCGCACGTGATGCGGAGGCGTGAGTCAAAGCCAAAGAAGGCCGCTTCGCTGATGTTGCGGGGCTTCCATGAATTGTTGTCATTGCTCCAGTGAATCGAGTCTGTGGTCCATTGGGCAAATACGGAGGCTTCCGCGCCGAAAGCACTGGTGCTGTACGCCGCGGTAAGGTCCGCGCCCCAGCCGTCCTCGCTGTTAAGCTCGCTATTGCCTGAAAAGCCGGCGCCTTGCCAGTACAGGTCGTCAAAGTCAGGGAACTTGAAGCTGCGGAAGTAGTTGTTCTTCAGGCTGAAGGTGTCAGACACCTGCCACGCAAGCCCCAGCTTTGGCACAGGCACGAATTCGGCGTGTTCACGGCTTTGGTTAATGGCCAGTTTCAGCGAAGGTATGATGAGGAAGCGTTCAAGCGCCTCAAGCTCTGTTGTGAGAGCAAGCCCGGCGTCATGGCCATCGTGCCTGCCGCTGTCAGTGGAGTCGAGGTAGGTATAGCGATAGTCAACACTGGCGTTGAACGTGAGTCCGGCGCGGGGATACCAGTTCCAGCGGTTTATGGCGAGGAGGCTGTGTTCGTTGTGGAGCGAGGCTGGAGTGCTGGCACGTTCGTAGCCCATGCGCAGCCAGTTGTGGGTAAGCGACGCCTCTGTCGCTACGTCATCGCGGAAGGCACGCGGCGCGTCAAGCATGAGGCTTTGGCGCGTGGAGAAATCAGTCTGCGCTCCCGCGATGCTTGATGAGCCGGAAGTGGGTATATCTTTGTCGCCGTAGTACACGCTCCCCGTCGCAATGAGCGTTGCCCACTGGGGCAGGTCGCGGGTATAAGAAAGCGACGCGCCCAGGTCCCAGACTTCGTTGTGATCCTTACGGCGGGTAATGCCGTAGTAGTCCTTATAGCGAAAGTGATTGGCGGCGCGGTTGGTAAACAGATTCGCGCTCAGGGAATACTGCTCGGCGCCAAAACCAGCGCCTACGCTGAGGTTCTGGCTGTCGAACAGGTCTTCTGGATGGGGCGCGCCCACAGCGCCGCCGCGCTCTTTGTAATCGCCCGGTATGACTGACGTGTTTGAGGCATTGAGCGAAAGACGCAGCCCCGCGTCCTGCTTCCTTGCGGTGATGATATTGATGACCCCGCCTAAAGCGCCGGTAACATTGTACTTGCTGTCTGACCCGCCGTAGACAAGTTCAATTCGGTCGATGGCGTTTACATCAATGGCGCTGAGGTTAAAGTCCCCGCTCTGCCGAGAGTTGATTGGCACGCCGTCAACGAGGATGGCCACACGCTCGGAGTCAAAGCCGCGCATAGTTACCGACACATCGTTTCCATAGCCGCCGTAGCGCACGAGCGGCATATCCAGCGCGGCCCCCAGCAGGTCTGCCGTGTCCTGCGGGTGGAGCCGATCGATGTCCTCCCGCGTGATGGTCTTCATCTGCTGGCTTGTCTCAGGACTCGCGGTTACGGTGATGCCCTCCTCGTCCTCCATAAACAGAAACTCGCTGTCATCATAATCACTGCTGGTCTCATCGACCGCAGTCTCATCAAGCGTTTCATCGGCGAACAGGGGACAGAGAAGGGCAAAGGCTAGAAAGGACGCAAGGAAGGGACGCATGGTTACTGCTTGGCTTGTGGTTGGACATACGTCCAAGTAACAAGTGTATCAACATTAGCCAGTGTGAACTTTGTTGTTGCCGCGTCAAGCGTTGTTGTTTCCGTTTCTGTAGCAGCTTGATCATAAGCATTAGCCAGTGCAACAGAACTAGCTGTTAGGTCTCGCCAGTAAATACCCATATACTCACCCGTTGGCTCTGCGCCCCCTGTCAGTTCCGTCCAGTCATCGTTGTATGTCCCATAGGTTGGCTTGCCTGTGTATTTAACGATAATAACGCCAGACTTTTGGGTGAAATCGGGATTGTTTTCTATCGTTCCCGCAAAGTTGGTATCACTCCACTCTGGATGTGTTGGGTCCTTATACCCTTGATACGTTAAGGTAGTATTGGTAATTACATACCCATCGGTACCGCTTGACCAGTTACCTGTAAGTATACCGGGATCATCCTTATTCCCGGTATCACACCCCACGAACCCCAGTGTGCCTATCACCAAGCACACGCCTAAAAAGAGAAACCCGAACTTCCGCGCCATAAAGCGCTCCTTTAGCAACGAGAACACCATGAGACAACCTTTCAAGGCTCAATCCTCGAAGCCTGAAAATAAAGATAGGAAGCCATACGGCCTCCTCGCGTACCAAAGTCTTCTGGCTTACGGGCTGGAACGTCCTTTTCAAGACGCTCCTACGGTTTCCGCCGGCCTTCCCAGGCTTTTGTAAAAGCCCAGTGGCCGTAGTGACGGAACTGCTTGAACGTGAAGCTCACGCCCGATCACAGCTACGGGATAGCGGAGGCATTACACCTCTCTTCCGTTGAAATACGCACGTACAATCGTAGAAGATTCTGGAACAGGCGTCAACCTCTTTTTGAAAGATGCTATGTGTACCCTCTACATAGCCTGTATTTTCTCTGCGCGTTACCTAGCGTGAGTTCGATGAAGAGGAACGTACCGTTGATGATGTATAACAATGAGCGTTCCGGCTGTTTACGACGTTTTGGCAGGGCGGATAAGGGCTTTGCGAAGCAAAGGCCAGGGCCGACAACATGTGGCGGAGGTTTGCCTAGGTCAATCGCTTCGCTCATTCCCGCGGCAAACCGTAGCCCAAGCCGCCGAAGGAGAAGCGTAAACAGACCTTTATGCAAGTGGCGTTCCATTGCAATAATTTATATACCGTTATTGTACTGAAATATGAATACTTTTACCTAGCGCGGACGCAAAGCGTTCCAGTGTTCCAATGGAGGTATGATAGTCAGGGGGTAAAATGCTATCAACAGCGGCACTTGAAGTATGCGTCTTTTCAGCAACGTTACTTTTTGAAAGATTTCGCGCCGCCATTTCCTGTTTAATTCAAGGAACGTTCAAGAATAAAATCCCGTACCGGTGGTTAGCGCCTTCGGTGTTATAATGCGCTGTCTATCAAGCCGCTTTCCTCAATAAACAGAAACACCCGGCCATAAAAACCGGGCGTAATTTTTTAGACTACTTCGTGAATGTTCCAGTTCCTCCCGCATAGTCGCCACTGGAAAGCGTTACCGATAACGTGCTGCCGGAAATGGTTGCCGATCCGATAACCGTATCGCCTGACTTTAACGTGGCGCTATTTCCAGAAGGAGTATATGAACCGGACTCGTCCATACCTGCCTCCTCGCAGACAAACTTCCATGTGGAACCGGTAATGGTTATAGTGGCTGGTGATGAGTTTCCTTCGAAAGTGGCTTTCCCGATCCATGTTCCTTCAAATGGATTACTATTTCCGTCGCTGCCTTTTGTGAATGTTCCAGTTCCTCCCTCATAGTCGCCACCGGAAAGCGTTACCGATAAATTATTGCCGGAAATGGTTGCCGATCCGATAACCGTATCGCCTGACGTTAACGTGGCGCTATTTCCAGAAGGAGTATATGAACCGGACTCGTCCATACCTGCCTCCTCGCAGACAAAATTCCATGTGGAACCGGTAATGGTTATAGTGGCTGGTGATGAGTTTCCTTCGAAAGTGGCTGTCCCGATCCATGTTCCTTCAAATGAATTGCTATTTCCGCCGCCGTTACCGGTACCATTGCCGTTACCGCTGTTGTTACCATTGCCATTTCCGCTGCTATTGCCGTTACCGCTGTCTCCGCTGCCAGTATCACACCCCATAACAACGATTCCGAATGTCAGTATTATACTGAACATTCCTGTCAAAAACAGTTTTTCTTTCATAGCTGTCCTCCAATAAAATTAGGCAGTTATGCTAAAATGGGCAAATTATTAACAATAATTTGGAACGCTATTTAGCCGAACTACCTGTACACGGCCTCTGTCGTATACCCTTATTTTTCGCGGCGGTTCCTACAGCCAACGGCTGCGTTCACGGAACGCTTTCCGCGCCATTTATACGCCGCTTATGCGCGTACCCGCATATCCGCCTTGCCTGTTGTTGTTTTATACGCGCCTCCTTTACGGTATCGCCGCCGGGAACAGGGAGTCGAACTCTCCCGCCTCGCCCTTGCTGTTCTCGTAGTGGACACGGAAGTACACTGTCTTGCCGCATAAAGAGCCGTTCTTGCCAACGGACACTCTGCTCCGCGCAACGGCTGGTTCAGGAGTTGTAATTTCTGACTTGGGAGTTGTAACTGCTGACTCAGAAGTTGAAGTTTTTGACTTGAAAGTTTTAACTGTAGACTCTGCAGTTGTAACTGTGAACTCTATAGTTGTAACTGTAGAACCAAAAGTTTTAACTGTAGACTCTGCAGTTTTAACTGTAGACACAAAAGTTTTAACTGTGAACTCTACAGTTAAACTGTGAACTCTACAGTTGTAACTGTAGAACCAAAAGTTACAACTGTAGACTCTACAGTTTAACTGTGAACTCCACAGTTTTAACTGTAGAACTAAAAGTTTTAACTTTAAACTCAAAAATTGTAACTTTAGACTCCACAGTTTAACTGTGAACTCCACAGTTTTAACTGTAGAATCCAAAGTTTTAACTGTAGACTCAGAAGCTGTAGCGAATGAGCTGTCTGGTACACCAAATGAGTAAATTCGATACAGTTTTGGGGGATTTGGACAAACTAATGGTTTGTCTGTATAAGAAAACAGGGAATCAGGTGTCAGATACTTGACACGCCGTCTTCTAGTTAGGGTATAATCGTGTGTGCAGTGTGCAGTGTGCAGTGTGCAGTGTGCAGTGTGCAGTGTGCAGTGTGCAGTGGGGTATATGCTGTCTTTTTATCTGCTATGTAAAGCATAAAGCTATTCTAAGCATTGCGCTGAGAATGTCAAGAAGGTTTGTAGAAAATTAAAGAATTTTTAGACCGCTGCTTCTTGCCTCAATTACCTTAAATGATAAGTAGGTACAGCGCCTTATGGGTAAGCCACTATCTCGTTAATACAACGACATAGTGGCTTTTGTTTATACGTTTATTGGTTTGATGATTGGGTCAAGATAATCAGTACGATAAGGCACATTGAAAGCGTCGGCGAGGGCGCGAAGCTGCTCGTCGCTGATGGTGTTGAGGAGCCGCGAATTCATTACTGTGGTATAGAGCGTAGCGGCTTTTTCAACGGTCTCAATGAGCCCAAAGGCTTCGTCAAGGGTCTTGCCTGCGCCAAAGATGCCGTGGTGCGCCCACACGCAGAGCCGCGAAACGCGCATCTTCTCCGCAGTGGCGCGACCAATTGACTCAGTACCGCAGAGCATCCACGGCAAGACGCTCACGCCGTCCGGGAACACAACAATGGCTTCAATGGACATCTTCCACAGGGTGCGGGTAAAGGCGCACTCGTCAAGACTGTGGACATAGGTCATGGCCACAAGGTTTGTGGCGTGGCAGTGCGTAACCACACGATTCAGCGGGTCAACCTTGAGCCGCTCAATGTGGCTCATAAGGTGTGCGGGAAGCTCGCTCGTAGGCCCGCCGCCGTCGCTCAGTCCCCACAAAAGGTCGGCTTTGGAACCATTGCCACTGATACGAAGAATACCAAGATTCACCTCCGGCTCGTACTCCACATTTTTGAAATACTTGCCCGTGCCGCTTACCACAAAGGTTTTGCCCAAGAGCGGGCTTGCGTCAAATTTGAGGTCAATGACGCGAATGACTTTAGCTGCGTCAAGGTACTCGTCGATCGCTCTATCTTCAAGGAGCAGGCTAAGGTTTCCCGCATTCCTCTCGTCCCAGCCAAGTCGATACATATTACTACAGGTTCGGGCAATCTCTTTGATAAAAGGCGCTTCTAACAGTTCTTTCATAAACAACCTCCATATAATTTACTGAAACACGGCTCCTGTTGACGCTGACGTTACCTGCTTTGCGTAACGGGCAAGGTAGCCGTGGCTTACTTTGGGCGGCAGTGGCTTCCACTCGGCGCGACGGCGGGCAAGTTCCGCGTCACTGAGCTTGACGTTGATGGAACGCGCCGGAATGTCGATGGCTATATAATCGCCTTCCTCAAGCAGGGCAATGGGTCCGCCTTCGGCGGCTTCTGGGGAAACGTGGCCAATGGCCGCGCCTTTAGTCGCGCCGGAAAAACGGCCGTCGGTGATAAGGGCAACTTTGTCATCAAGGCCCATGCCGGCAAGTGCGGCAGTGGGCGCCAGCATCTCTTTCATGCCCGGGCCGCCCTTAGGCCCCTCATAGCGAATCACTACCACATCTCCGGCCTTGATGTTACCAGCCATAATCGCGTCAAAGGCAGGTTCCTCGCCGTCAAAGACACGCGCCACGCCTTCAAACCTGAGCATTGCAGGCGCAACCGCGCTTTGCTTGACCACGCAGGTGTCTGGCGCGAGGTTGCCGCGCAAGGCGGCAAGGCCGCCGGTGGGAGAGTAGGGATTTTCAATAGGACGAAGTACCACAGGATTGCGATTTGCCGCGCCTTTCACCGCGTCCGCGAGGTTCCCGTATACCGTAAGTGCTGATGTATCAATGAGCTGCTTTTTGGCAAGTTCGGCCAGTACCGCGCTCACGCCACCGGCGGCGTGCAGGTCTTCGATGGCGTCATTGCCCGCTGGAGCCAGCTTACAGAGGTTAGGCGTTATCGCGCTTACCTTGTTCAGAAGCTCAGGGAAACTGGTTGCGGCCTCAAGCGTGAAACCCGCCTCATGCGCAATGGCCGGCAGATGCAGCGCTGTGTTGGTGGAACAGCCAAGCGCCATATCCAGCGCCAGCGCGTTCATAAACGCCTTTTCCGTGAGAATGGCGCGGGGACGAATATCTTTGTTAAAAACATCCAGCGCCAGTATTCCCGTCTTTTTGGCAAGCCGTATCCTCTCAGCCATGACCGCCGGAATCGTGCCATTGCCAGGTAAGGCGAGTCCCAGGGCCTCAGTAACGCAGTTCATGGAGTTAGCGGTAAACATGCCGGAACAGGAGCCACAGCCAGGGCAGGCCGCCTCCTCCATCTCGGCAAGCTCGGCCTCGCTCATCTTGCCCACGCCAACCGCGCCTACCGCCTCAAACATCGAGGTAAGTGTCAGAGGCTTGCCGTTTTTGCGTCCAGCCAGCATAGGCCCGCCAGAAACAAACACCGACGGCAGGTTAAGCCGAGCCGCAGCCATAAGCATACCCGGCACAATCTTGTCGCAGTTGGGGATAAAGATGAGCGCGTCAAACCCGTGCGCCATAACCATACACTCAATGGAATCCGTGATGAGTTCCCGTGTAACCAGTGAATAGCGCATACCCTCATGCCCCATGGCAATACCGTCGCATACACCAATGACCGGAAAACGCACTGGAACCCCGCCAGCTAAACGCACACCATCCGCGGCAGCCTTCGCTATATGACCCAAGTGGATATGCCCAGGCACAATTTCACTTTCCGCAACCACAATGCCGATAAGCGGACGATCCAGCTCTTCCTCAATAAAGCCTAGGGCTTTGAACAAGGAGCGGTGCGGCGCACGCGCTACACCTTTCTTTACCATATCACTTCGCATATTCACTCCTCAGCTATGGTAGCATCGCACGCAAAGCGCCGTAAAGCCCCATGCTCTGTAGGTTTTCTCCCAATGCCGCTACTTAGAAACGAAAACTCGCTTTGGTGGTGAAGCTGAAATGTTGCCCCATTGTTTGCGGGGCAAACTCTCCGTTGTCATCAATGGCGAGCGGGAACTGCGTGGAAAACGTCAGGCTCATACCCTGAAACAACTCGTGGTAGAGGGAGACTGCCGGCAGAAACGAGGCGTCTTCAAGGCCTGCCATGCAGGATAGGCTGGCCTTGGTGTAATCGCTGAACATATATTGGCACATGGCATAGGCGTAGTGGCGCTTGGTGAACAGGCCGGTAGGGTTTGTCGCCGAGTATGCTGTTATTGATGACGCGCCGTTGTACAGGTACTCGGCCAGCACATAGAGATCGCCACTGAGGAGCGAGTAGTCGAAACCAACGCTGGCTGAGAGCCCATTGATGGCGTTATTGTTGGCGGTACGCTCGTAGGTGTAGAGCGCGTCCATCACCAGACCCAGCTCCACATCGGCTTTGAGCGAGACTCCTATCTGGTGACGACCATCAGGCGCGGCGCTTTGCGGGGTTTCAAACACATAGAGCGCCTGTATGCTTCCCCAGTTCCAGTCATTGTCTGCGGAAAGCCCGAAACGGAAGCCTTTTCCAGCGCTGTTTATGGCAAAGGTCTCAGTTAGGCTCTTAGGCGCGGCGGCAAAGGCGAGTAGCTTCGCGGTCGCTGGATAGAAGGCGGCGGACGCGCCAATTATGCCGCGAGGTCTGGCGTCAGGAAACAGGACATTACGGGGGTTAAGGAAGTCGGACGGGCCGAAGACTTGCCCATAACCAAAGCGCAGGGGCATGAGTCCGGCTACAAGATCAAGCGCGTCGCTGTTTACCTGAACGTAGAGGCGCTCTAGTTCCATTGCCGCCGCGTAGTTGTCGCCGGCGATGTACGGCGAAGAGCTAAGCTCCGGCGCTGTGGCGGCATTGAGAGCGCTCTTGGCAGTGGCAGTGTTAAGCGAACTGCCCGCAGCGGCAATGAGGTTGAATGCGCTGTAAAAGCGGGCATAGTCGCCGATGCCAGTACGTATACGGAGGTTGGCGTACTCCTCAATGCCGTAGGAAAACGCCTCAGCTTCGCCAGCTCCGGCGGCAAGGCTTACTGCGCTGTCGAACAGCCCTGAAATCTGCATGTCTTGCGCCGCTAATGGCGCCAGACACCATAACAGCGCGAAACAAGCAATCATACTTTTACGTTCAAAGTTCATTTTGCCTCCTTAGTGGGATCATCGCGTCATACACAATGCGCTCTACCGGCTCAAGTTCCGCTGGCTGAATACTGAATCCGCGATTGGCTGGTCAAGAATAACGTTACTCATGGTGAATGTAGTCTTACTATCACGGCGGAGAAGGTCATGCATCTCGGTTTCTACTGGGAAACGGCGTCCGCCAAATTCCTGAACCTTCAGTATGGTTACTTCCTTAAGTTTTGCACCGGAAAGCGCGTATCGCTCGGAGTGGAGCATATCGCCGTTAGCCTTGTCTATCCACAGCTTCTGCTTGGGATAACTTTCTGTGCGGCTCTTTGCCGTCAGTTCCAGTATCCAGCAGTCTCGCCCGTTCCAGTTCTCCGAACCAACAATGCTTGGCGTGTAGCGGCTCTCCAGAGAGCCGTTGTCAATGGTGTCCTCGTAGGACATGTCTGACCCCATCATGCTCTCTTTCAGCATGTGGCCGCTGATGAGCATCACTTCCTCAGTGTCTGGCGAGTAAACATAGAGCCTGCCGTTGGTCTTGAGGTACTTCGTATCGCGGTCTTCACGGTTGGTGAACTCAATGAAACTGTCGCTGTTTCCCCGCGCCCATGCCCGCATGGTCTTCACGTACCTGCGCCCTTGATACTGGATTGTCATGGTGGCTTCGTACTGGATCGTACTGTAGATTTCATTGCCATCAATACGGCGTAAAAGCTCCAGCGCGGTTGGCGCTGCCGAAGGCGCTGATTGCGCCATAAGCATGGCCCCTGTCATAACAAGCGCCAATACTGTTGCCATAATCTTTTTCATAGATAACTCCTTATAAAGAGGTATGGCTTTCCATACCCTTTGATATGTTTGATGATACGGCGTTCCGTACCATGCGCTTAACGCCGAAGCGCCTCTACCGGCTCGACAAACGCGCTTTTAAGCGACGGAAACAGGGTGAATAGAGACGCAACCCCCACGCCCATAAGCCAACTTTGCAGCAGGTTGAGCCAGCTGAAGTCAATGAAGATGGCGTTTGTCGCGGGCATCTCGGCAAAGGTGCTTTCCCCGGCAAAGGCTGTCCAGCGAATGGGGTAATTCTGGAGAACACCAGTCAAGATTCCGCCCAGCAGCACCCCAACAGCAGCGCCAAACATGGATAGCAAGACCGACTCAAAGAAAAACACCTTCACGATTTCGCCGCGAGTCATGCCGAGGCTTCCCATCATGCCGATTTCCTTGATTCGCTCGTGGATGATCATGGTGATGGTATTGACGATCAGGAAACAAGCCACGATGAGGAAGATCAGGTAGATTGCGTAGAACAGTGGTTCATACATATTCATCGCAACGATCCAGTATTGCTCATTCCATTGGCTGACCACATCGTCTGGTCCGAATATCCTTTCCATTTCAAGGGCAACGCTTTCGCTCATTTCAGGCTTGTCCGCGTAAACGACGATTTGCTGGCTTGCGTCATCCAGTACCAAAAGGCGTTGGAGGCGGCTGAAGTCCGCAATGATGGTTTCTCCGTCCATTTTGGCGTAGTCAAAACGGAAGATGCCGGTGATCACCGGAGACCACATCTTGTCTGAGAACTGGGCGGAACTGGTTTTCAGGGGAAGGCGGTCGCCGATGTTCAGGCCGGTCTTTTGCGCAAAGGTGAGGCCAATGGCGCACTCATTGCTGTCAAGCGCAGGGTAACGGCCTTGCACCAAACCGTCTGTCCGGTCGGTGAGGTTAAAGTTATTTACCTTAATCTCTTCATTCATGCTTATGCCCCAGAGCTTGGCGTGCTTCACCACGCTTTCCTGCAAGGTTGCGTACGCCATTATGCGGGGAAACACCGCCTTGACGCCGCGTATTGCCTTAATCTGTTCTATGACTGCGGTAAGGCTCTTGCCTTCTGCCACAGGGTACTGCACGGGACTGTATTCGCTTTCCTCCTCGTACTGGGCCGACACAGCGCGCACATGACCCAGGTCAAAGACGCGCACCACTTCGCGCATACTATTCAACATTCCCTGGATTATTGATGAATAAAAGACAATGAAGAATACCGCGATGCCTACCGATGTAACACAAAACATGGTGCGCCGCATATTCCTAAAACTGTTACGGAACGCTATCTTGACGAGGGTTCCGTAGCCCCCGCGATTGTATGATATATGGCTCATGATTAACTCCTTGTTCGTGTGCCGCGTCTTACTCAAACCTGAGACTTTCGGTGATGGCCATCTTAGTAGCCCTGCGTGTAGGGAGGATTGCCATAAGGGACGACACGAGGGTTGCCACAATGCCGCTTCCGATGATGGTTCCCGGTCGCCACATGCCCCGGAAGTTACCGGCGATACGGTAGCCCATACTGCCGTTCATCTGTTCCATCATTTCAGAGAAGTTAATTCCCGTATTAACCATAGGAACATTGAGGGCGCAGCCTAAGATGATGCCTAATATAGACCCAATAAGCCCCATAGCTGCCGCTTCCATCATGTAGACCAAGAGGATTTGGCTGTCGGTCATGCCCAATGCCCGCATCATGCCGGTTTCCTTAGTGCGTTCCAGAATGGCAAGCAGTATGGTGTTGGAGATGCCGATGAGAGCAAGGAAAAAGAGGAGCAGGGAGAAAATCTGGCTTGACCCCTTTTCCAAGGCTTCATAACTAAGATAATCAGACACATAATCTCTCCAGAAACGGACATCCAGTTCTTCCGGCAATTGCTTTCCCTGAGCCGCAAGCCCCGCGTCCAATGCGGCGCGTATAGCGCCGGCGCTTTCGATTGTGCTGGTCATGTCAGCCACGCCCAGGGCCTTGTCCCGAATCAAAAGTTCCGTTACATGACCTTCCAGCATCATTCCAGACTCGTCCTGCAAAACGTCCAAAGGCATATAGCCAATGTTGAAGTTGTTAAAGGGATCAGGTGAATTGATCATTCCCACCACTTTGGCGTCGATCACTTGGTTCACATGGCGCAGTGCGCCGGAGAAGTCCGCACGAACCATTGCCTGAAGCGCGTCATTCTGCTTTGCCTCATCCTGTTCGGCAAGCAGGTAGGAGCCGGTTGGTTCGTCGAATTCGTAGACCTCGCCCAGAAGCTGCTGTTCCGCCGGACTAAGGAGTGGCCAGAGTTCCGCGTTCCACTTGTCTTTGTGTATCTGTTCCGGCGCCAGCTTGTAATCAATGACTGTGGAGACGCGGATGTCGTTACGGCCTGTGGCGTCAAACAAGGCCCAGAGCTTATCCGCGTCAGCTTTGGAAATATCCCGCCTCAAAGCTACTCTGTTCTTTGCCCGATCCTCTGTATACGTTTGGGTTTCCTTGAACTGCGCTTTGGTTTCTATCTGATGGTAACAGGAACGGATGAACGCCTCATCCGCGCTGTTTTGCGCCGTTATAGCGATCAGGTCATCCAGTTCCTGCGTTGTTGGCCTCGTTGGGATGCCTACCTTGAGCTTGTCTGCGGTCTGAGCGCCCAGGGCAATACCAAACTCGCCGTCTTGAATGTAGCGGCCTAACTCGACATAGCCGGTATAAGCCAGTGTTTTTGCTTCAGCAGACGGGTCAACGGCATTGATCACCAGCGGCGCGGAACCGGTTGTTGAGTACATGGTGCCAGAGAAGGCATAGCGAGGCGCCACGTTGTAACCTGCGGCATCCAGAACAGCGGCGTAAGATTCCCATCCGGCGAAGTTCTCGTAAGAAGGCATCTCGTCGTGCTTGTCGAAGTAGAGTTTGGTTTGCAGCTTTGCCGCGCCCATTTCGTAGTTAATGATGTTCCGCTGGGATTCCATGAAGACGCCGCCCAGCCAACTATCCATCCAGATATAAACCCCCACGCTGATCGTGATTGCCGCGCAGGTGAGGAGGGTTTTCACCTTATGGCGTCCAAGGTTCCGCAATGCTATGCGCTTGAGTTCAACAAAACCTTTCATTTAACGAGCTCCTGTTCAATCTGTCCGTCGCGCAGCAGCACGATTCTGCGGGCAAAGTCCATAACCATGGCGTCATGGGTGGAGAATATGAACGTAGTGCCTTCGCTTTGGTTCAGCTTCACCATGAGTTCCAGAATTTCCTTGCCGATTTTGGAATCGAGGTTTGCGGTTGGCTCGTCTGCGAGGATCAGGCTGGGTTTTTTTACCAAGGCCCTTGCAATGGCCACGCGCTGTTGCTGACCGCCGGACATTTCTTTGGGACGCCGGTTTCCCATGCCAATAAGACTCACGCTTTCTAAGGCTTCAAGGGACCGCTCCCGCGCTTCTTTTTTGCCGACCCCGAGCAGCGTGAGTGGAAACGACACGTTTTCCAACACGGTTAGCACAGGGATCAGGTTATATGCCTGAAAGATGAAGCCGATACTGTCGCGCCGCAACAGGGCGAGCTGGCGCTTGGTAAGCGTCGCCACATTGATTCCCGCGATGCTGAACGACCCCGAAGTAAGGGTATCAAGGCAACCGGCGAGGTGCAGGAACGTAGACTTCCCGCTTCCCGATGGCCCCGCGATAGCGGCAAACTCGCCGCCATCGAAACTCAGGCTTATGCCTCGCAGAGCGTGTACTGTTGTACCGTTCAGCCCGTAATCCTTCTTTACATTAACCGCTTTTACTACTGTCATATCTATCCTCCATATTAAGCGCCTTGCGCTTTTATGTCTATTTTCCCAACAAGTGGATTATTCTTACCGCAAAATGAGCTGTTCTTGCTACCATTCGCCCCGTTCTTGCCGCAGAATGAGCCATTCTTGCCAACGGACACTCCAGTCTGCACAATGGATGAGCTATTTTTGTCTAAAAAAGAGAAGTTTTGCTGTCTAAACGGAGAAATCTGACTAAACTGAGGGATTTGCGGTGTCAGGTACTTGACACGGGTTACACGCGCCCCATAATCGCGTGAGTCGTGAGTCGTGAGTCGTGAGTCGTGAGTCGTGAGTCGTGAGTCGTGAGTCGTGAGTCGTGAGTCGTGAGTCGTGAGTCGTGAGTCGTGAGTCGTGAGTCGTGAGAGGCATATTCTGCCTTTTTATCTGCTGGTTTCAAAAACATAATACCACTCTAATCTTTACGCTGAATATGTCAAGGGGGCGCATTGCCTCAAAATTAATCTAGCCAAAAAGAGGAGGCCAGTTTCTCAAAACCAAAACCTCGTCAAAATCAGACCGCTTCAGCCCAACCAGAGGACTCCGAGCATAGCCGGGTACGCTCCGAGAATAGCTTGGTATGCTCCGAGCATAGTCGGGTAGGCTCCGAGCATAGTCGGGTATTCTCCGAGCATAGTCGGGTACGCTCCGAGAATAGCTGGGTATTCTCCGAGCATAGTCGGGTATTCTCCGAGCATAGTCGGGTACGCTCAGAGCATAGTCGGGTATTCTCAGAGCATAGTCGGGTATTCTCAGAGCATAGTCGGGTACGCTCAGAGCATAGTCGGGTACGCTCGGAGTGCGCTGCGGTAGCAAAGGCGAAGCCACATTGACGGCAGGCCCGTGAGTGGCAGGGGAGCCTGCCCTGCTGCGCCTACAAGATGCCCTGAGCGGCGAGTTGTGGGAGACTATGTAACCACTCAGGGCGGAAAGCGTAAGAAGGAAGAGGCCGTAAGGCCGCCGCGTTGTAGGCAGGCCGGAGCGCATAACGCGGAACCCCCAGATAGCCCAGTCGCCGCACAGCGGCAATACGCCCAAGACAGGAGCGTTACTCGTATTAGCCCTTAACCGCGCCGGCCATCATGCCTTTGACCAGTTTGTCCTGGCCGAAGACGTACAGCAGGATTATCGGCAGGGAGGAAAGGGTCAGCACGGCCATGATAACGGGGATGTTGCTGGAATACTGGCCCTGGAACTGCCACACCGCCAGAGGCAGGGTGCGGACGGCCTGGGACTGGGTGAGTACCATCACGAAGATGAACTCGTTCCAGATGACTACGCCGTTGTAGATGCCCAGGGTCGCCAGGCCCGACCTGGACAGGGGGAAGATAACCCTGAAAAAGGTGGTGAATTTGCCGCAGCCGTCAATTTCCGCCGCTTCCTCAAGCTCTTTCGGTATGCTGCGCATGAACGACACGAGGATAAACACCGACATCGGGAGGTTAAAGGCGATGTTCGGCCCCACCAGCGCCCAAAGGGTGTCGTAAAAACCGGTCCGTATGGCCATCACAAAAAGAGGTATCAGCGTGATGTATATCGGCACCGACATGGCCGCCACGATGATGGTGTAAATCGGCTTGTTCAGCTTGAAGGTCATCCGGGAAAGGGGATACGCGGCCAGTGCCGAAAGGAACAGCAGCAGCGCGAGAGAAACGAGTACCACTATCAGGCTGTTGGCAAGGTAGTATAAAAACCCTCCCTGAAAAACCCTGATGTAATTCGATACTTCCCAGGTAACAGGCATTTTGAAAAGGCCGCCGCTCAGAAAATCACCGAGGCTTTTGAAGGAGGTGATAATCAGATAGTAAAAGGGCATGCCCGTGATGAGAAGCCAGAGAATGGCAAAGGCAAAGGCGACTATCCACCAGGGGGAAACGTTTTTTTGTTTGTTCATTAGAATTCCTCCGCTTTTTTGTTCAGGGTGTACACGGTGAGCAGGGCGACCAGGGTGATGAGGATGAACATTCCTCCCGCGACCGCCGCGCCGTAGCCGAAGGTTTTCCGCACAAAGGTCGTTTTGTACATGAGGGTCGCCATGAGTTCCGTTGCCGAGCCGGGGCCGCCGCCGGTCATCACGTATACCAGATCGAAGTATTTGAGAGACCCGATGATGCTTACGGTTGCCGCAGAGACGATGGTAGGCCGGAGCAGGGGGAGCGATACCTTCCAGAAATACGTGCCTCGTGTCGCGCCGTCGATGGACGCCGCCTCGTAGAGTTCCACGGGGATGGTGCCGTAGGCGGCAAGGTAGAGGATCATGTAGAAGGGCGTGTACTGCCAGCTTACCACGCCCATTACCGCGAAAAGCGCCCGGTTGGGGTGGCCCAGCAGGTCAACGCTGCCGCCTCCCAAAAGGCGGGAGAGGGAGCCGAATATCCCAAAGTTGGCGTCCAGGGCGAACTTGAAGAGGATACCGATAGCCACAGACGAAATCAGGTAGGGAAGGAACCAGATGATTTTGAAGACGAGGCCCTTCTTGCCGGTGATGTCGAGGAAGGTGGCAAGGGCGATGGCCAGCACCCCTTGGGTGGCCAGGGAGATGAACATGACCACGATGTTGTTCCGAAAAGCCTGCCAAAAGTAGCGGTCTTTGATAAGTTCCGCCCAATTCGCCAGCCCCACGAATTCGCGGTCCGGGCTGATGCCGTTCCACTTCACCATACTCATCGTAAAGGAATCCACGATGGGGTAGACGATGAAAATAACAAGGAACAGCAGGACGGGCGCAAGGCACACCGCCGCGGTGATGTTTGTTGCCCGTTCCCGGGCATATTTGAGCGAATTTTTATTGCTCATAGAATTTCTCCTTTCCTGTAATCCGGTTTGCCGGTTTGCCGTCTTCCGGCGTGTAGGCAAAATACCCGAAATCCGCGCAGGCGGCGCGGCGGGCAGTATCGACACAGAAGATGCCGGTAAACGCGCCGGTAAAGCCTTCGTGGAAATACTCGTCGGAAAGCACGGCGGCGTCCAGGGCCGGACGCAGAACGACCCACGTCTTGCCGTCAAGGGAATACCGGAAGCGGCCTGTCCGTTCCCGCACGGTCAGTCCCAGCCAGATGCCGCCGCTGCCGGTATTCGCGTCCGTGCCTTCGGTCCGTGAATACTCGCCGCCTATCATCGCCTGAACGGACAAAACCCGGCCCTTTTGCTCGTCGTGGGAAACGGCAAGCAGGTACTGGTTGTTTTCGTCGTAACGCCAGCAAAGGCCGGCCAGTTCCTGAAAGCTCTCCGGCGCGAATTCCAGGTAGGTTTCGGCGCTGAAGGAAAAGTCCTGCTGGCGGCGGGCAAGCAGGGTTTGCTGAAACAGGGAGACCGGCGACTGCCCGCCCCGCAGCCTGAGAAACCCGGGACGCGCCGTAAGCGAATAACGCGCCGGGTCTGCCGGAACGCGGAGGGTCTTGAAGTCCGGGTCAAGGGAACCGCCGTCAAAAACATAGCGTTTGGCCTTTGAGTACGGCTCAGGCGGGGACGCGGGGAGAACGGGCGGCTCAAAGGCCAGGGGCGGATAGTTCGGGACAGACGCGCCCCACAGCTCTTCGTCCGTTTGCCGCGTTCCGGGGGCGTATTTCAGGTACGGCCAGTTGTCCCGCCACTCAAGCTCCGCGATGCCGGTCTCCCGTCCCAGCACACAGTTCCGGGTTCCGGGCAGGGGCCGCCCGCAGAGAAACGCGAGATAGGTTCTCCCGCTGGGGGTTTCGCACCAGCTCGCGTGTCCCGCCTTTTGCAGGGGATGATCAGGCCAGTTGTAGGAGGTGATAAGCGGATTCGCCGGATGCACCTCGTAGGGGCCTTCGATTGCGCGGGATCGGGCAACGGTGGCCGCGTGTTCGTACTGGGTTCCACCCTCGGCGGTCAGGAGGTAGTACCAGCCATTCCGCTTGTAAAGGTGCGGCCCTTCGGTAAGTTTTAAGGCCGTGCCGGTAAAAATCTTCCGCGTTTCTCCTGTAAGCCGCTTTTCAACGGGGCTGTATTCCTGTAACAGGATGCCGGTAAACTGGTCCGGCAAATCTTTGCCGCGGGAATAGTTGCGGTAATCCCACTCCATATTGACCAGCCACTTTCTGCCGTCATCATCGTGGAAGAGGGACGGGTCAAACCCGGAAGCGTTGAGAAAAACCGGATCGGACCAGGGGCCTTCTTCAATTGAGGGCGCGGTGATAAGGAAATTCGGCGTATCCTTCCAGGGGCCGGACGCCCAGCTTTGCACATTGGTGTAAATAAGGTAAAACAGCCCTTTGTCGTAGCTCAGGCAAGGCGCCCAGATGCCGCACGAGGCGGAATTCCCGGCCATATCAAGCAGCCGCCTCTCCGCCAGCGGCGAAGGAAGCGGCTCCCAGTTGGCAAGGTCTTTGGAACGGTGAATTTCTACGCCCGGATACCATTCAAAGGTCGAATTGGCAAGATAATAGGTATCGCCAACGCGCACCATTGAAGGGTCCGGGTGAAATCCGGGCAGCACCGGATTGGAAACTAAATGCATGGTAACCTCTGTTCGTGCGTCCGAATGGACGCACTATAAAACCGAATCTGAAACAACGTTTCAGACTAACCTCTGTTTGTGCGTCCGAATGGACGCACGGTAAAACCGAATCTGAAACAACGTTTCATCTAAACCCTATCTGAGAGCGGCCCTTTGCGCGTCCGCCCATCGTTTGGCAAATTCCTGCGGCGTGATCGACAGGCCGAAAAGTTCCTGGGAGGCGCTCAACATTATATCCGCTACTTCGGGAGTCAGGGACTGATCGTACCAGAGCTGCACATCCGGCGCGGCCAGGATTGCGTCGAAAACCTGCTTTATCAGCGGGTCGGTTATGGCAACCTCTTTGAGCGGCGGAATGCGGCCCGCGGCAACGCGGTCTTTGACGGACTGTTCGTCAAGGAGATACGTCAGCATTTCAAACGCCTTGTCGGGGCTGGCCGTGCGGCTGGAGACATGGTAGAAATTGTCGCCGATAGTACCCGTAACGGTCTTAGGGTTCCCTGAGCCGGTTTCATCGGCGGGGAAATTGAAAAATCCGGCCTTGCTCATAAAGGAGGGGTTTTCGCCCTGCACGGTCGAGGCAAACCAACTGCCCTGTATATGCATGGCGGCCTGTCCGGTGTAAAGCAGGGTGCGGGATTGCCCGGAATCCTCGTCAAGGCCGTTAAACCCATCGTTAAAGTAGCCTTTCCTGGCCCAGCTCTGAATCTTTTCCGCAGCCCACACAAAGGCCGGATCCTCAAAACTGCCGGTTCCGGCCAGGGCATTGGCAAAAGGCGCCAGCCCTCCGTGCCGGGCGGGCAGAATCTGGTAGTACATCATGCCTGTCCACTTGGTCATGTTCGCCAGGGAGAACGGGGTGATTCCGTTTGCCTTGAGGGTATCACAGGCCGCCTCAAGTTCCGCGATAGTCGTGGGTACGTTGATGCCGTATTGGGCAAAGATGTCTTTGTTGTACCAGACGCCCTCGATGGCCGCGTTCTCGCAGGGGAAGCCGTAGATCTTTCCGTTTATCGTAGCCTGGGCAATACCCGCGTCAAGGAATTTCGCCTTATAGCCGTTGGCGTTGAAGTACGGGGTCAGGTCCGCCAGCATCCCGGCCTTGACGTATTCGTTTGTCGTGCCGCCTGTCCAGGACATAAACACATCCGGCGTCTGACCCGAAGCCATAGCCACGGAGATCTTCTGCTTGTAGGAATCGTTGGCCGTGATGGTGATATTCACCTTGTAATCCGGGTTGGCCGCCTCAAACCGCTTGACGGCACGCTCAATAATCGCGGGCGCAGGGTCCGTGTTCTGGATATGCCAGAACTCAATGGTCTTTTTGCCCTGAGCCCCGCCGCCTGATGATGTCTGCTTGTCGCCTCCCGCGAACAGACCAGCCGCCGCCATAGAGACGAACAGCGCCAATGCAATAGTTCTTTTCATAATATCACTCCTCTAAAAGATTAGGCCGCATACGCAACCATTAGGCCTATTATAACGAGGCTCTTTTAGGGCGATGTATCAATTCCCGTTCAATTTATATCAATTGTTACTGTTTTGCTGTTTTACTTTTTTCCGGTACACCGCTGGAGTACAGCCCTTTTCGGCTTTGAACACCCGGTGGAACGTAGGCAGACTGTTAAACCCGCATTTACCAGCAACCAAAGACACCGGCAAGTCGGTCATAAGCAGAAACTCAGCAGCATGGCTTACCCGTATCGTGGAAAGGTAGTCGTAAAAACTTCGTCCTGTCCGCTCCTTAAAAAGACGGGCAAAGTAAGAGGGACTCAGCGCGGCGATCCGGGCCGCCTCTTCCAGGCCAAGATCAATATTGTCGAAGTTTTTAAAAATAAGCTGGTAAACCCGTTCCATACGCTGTTCCGTTACAAACGAGGCATGGTGTTTCATGGCGGACGGGGAATTATTTGACAGGGAGTCGTTTCCCGGCGAACCGTTTCTCAGATAGACGAGCGCCAATTGATAAAGATCAGACTTGATGGCAAGGCGGTACCCTTTTTTCTGCTCCCAATACTCGGTAAACATACTGGCAAGAAGTCCACAGACCCGTGTGTATAACGCTTTGTCCGAAGCGTCCTGTTCCGCCTTCCCGCCGCCGCGCAGGACGGGTTTCCGGGAAAAGACCGCCTCGCCGCTGACAACCCTCGCGTCCTTTGAAAAGATACCCGCTTCAAACTGGAAAAACCTAAGGCGCGTACCGTTTTCCGAACAGGGATAACCGTGTAACTGACCCAGATTGATAGCCACAATATCACCACGTGACGCTTCCCAGGAGTCTCCGTCTATTTTTACCTGGACTTTTCCGTCAAGAACGATAACCAGTTCGTAATATTCGTGCCAGTGGGAAGGAAAGACAAATTCGGGCAGCGCCGAATCCCAGCAGCGGAACGGAAAGGAGAAACCGAATTCTTCTTTTTCTTGCCAGGCTGTCTCTTTCATTTTTCACTATTTTCCGCTTTTTAGGTTGGCAAAGATTTCTAGATCAGGATAAATCAAAAAGGCATACATTACAAGGCGGCGCGTTGCCTCAAAGCTAATCTAGTTGAAAAGGGCTGGTTCCTCAAAACTAAAACCTAATAGCTTCCGCTGTCCGCTTGTTTGTGCTGTTCTGCGGGAAACGTTCCTCAGGAGCGCTTACTGTTATTGCCAAACGGCAGTATCGGCGCTTCATGTTGTGAGCGGCTCGCAGCGTTTGCCCTATACCGGTATGATTCCGCCATGCTGGTAAAGTCTTGACAAAAGATTTTCCGTGAAGGAAAGTTAAGTAATGGTAATGCGTAGTATGAGTCTAAAAAGTTTCTTTGAAAATCCCATTTTTCTATCGTCTGTTTCAAGTTGGTTCATGGCGCAATTCATTAAAACGGCAATCGTACTCCTTTCCCGTCGTAAGAAAACCTTCCACGAGCTGGTGGAGATTAGTGTTTGGCGTACTGGTGGGATGCCTTCAAGCCATGCGGCGCTGGTTTCCGCCATGACGACTTCCGTGGCCTTTATCGAAGGCATAGGCTCGAATCTGTTTATGGTTTCGTTCTGGCTTGCCCTTGTCGTGATAAGGGACGCGCTGGGAGTGCGGCGATCCTCTGGCCTTCAGGCAAAGATGCTTAACCAACTGGGACGCAGCGTGGAGCAGAAACTTGAGGTTGAATACCATCCGGTAAAGGAAGTGAACGGACATACACCGCTTGAAGTGGCTGTTGGAGCGCTTCTTGGGGTGTTTATCGCCGCAGCGTATGCCAGCCTCTAGGATCAAGGCCGCGTTTCTCATGCTGGCGACAAGTCTGGGCGCGTGTGTTGTGGGGAGCGGCGTGTTTTTGCTGGTCATCACGCTCCTGCCTGATGAAGCCTCCGAAGGCTATGCGGTTCTCCGCGTGGACGCCGCTTTGCCTGACCGCGAGATTGGTGAGCGTCTGACCGCGTCAATTGATAACTATCTCTCAATCGACTTTGTATCCGAGTCAACCCAATGGGTATTTCTGAACGATTTTGACACAATCCTCTCTGTTTCGCTTGACGAGTATCAGGAGCATCTTGGGGCTTCAGCCCTACAGCCTGACCCCCGTGACGATGGCTATGCAGCGAGGCTTCACTTGTTCTTTGTTCGTAGCGGTCAGCGCCTCTTTTTTATTCCCTTTATGCGGCCTTCATTGTTGGAAGAACTGAGTACAGTCTGGGTATACAGAACAAGGAGCGGTAACGCGAAGTTGGAAGCTGCCATCGCAGAGGGACTGGATGGCGTCCCTTTTTCAATCGAATGGCTGGGTTATGACCGTGAGCCGCGCTACCTGTATATTGCTTTCGCTGACGCGGTATGTGTTTTGGCGTTTCTGCTCTGGCGGTTTGCCTTATGCATTGTCAGGCGGCTCGCGGTTTCCTCGCACGGAAAGCGGACGCCGCAGCGCCTCGTCGTGGCCGGCACCGTTGTCCTGTTCGTTGTCGCGGTCGCTCTGTCAGCACATTCCCTGCCTGTGATCGCAGAACGGCTCAGACTCTATCACGCGCCGTCAGGCGAGCTTACCACCAGCCTCATTAGTGCCGCTGAGTATGAAGCGCATATTGTGTTTCAGACCTCGTTTACTTTGCGCCCGTTGGGAAGTAGGATACTTAATGAAAACCCTTATCTGCGCTACGATATAGGAACGGACGGCCTCATTGCTGGTATGCGGGAACTGCCTGCGGCACTTTCGCCGGAAGCCGTGGTTTCAACAGAAGCGCTGTTTCCGTTGAAAAAGCTTATGGACTTTCTGGCGAATTTCGCGGATTATACAGAGACTGTACAGTTCTCAGAATCCCAGCCTGGGGGCTACTAACCATAACCTTACGGAACCCTAATAGGGTTTTAAAGAAGTTAAGAAAACAACTTTCAAAACCCCAGCGAGGTTTTGAGGAGATAGAGGCTTTTGAAGAAAGTGTATTCATTCCCTCGTGGGGGAATTTTGTTTGAAGATAGCACGGTTACTCCTATCTCCACATTTCGTGACGGCTCGTGGAGATGGAGCGTTCCAGCATTTTTCAGGAACATCTGGGAGTCTGAGCATCTGCTTATAAACATCGTGCGTAAGGGGTTTAGTGTGTTCAAAGCGCCGGTCGTCGCCCAGCGCGATCTGGTTTCCCAAACAAAGACCCAGCCGATGCTTAAACCGGCGAGCAGTAGCGGCTATATTGACTCATTCCTGCCCGTGCTGTCAGTGATACCGATGACGCAGAACAACGGGGCAAAGGCAAGACGACTTGTCGAGCTTGGCGACACAGTTCGTGAAGGAATGCTCGTGGGTAAGGGCGAGGAAGCGGGTGCGGCGAATATCCACGCATCGGTTCCGGGTACTGTGGTTCGGCTGGTTTCGTGGGAAATGGCCGAAGGCGTTATGAACGAAGGTGTAGTTATACGCTTGGGCGGGAACTTTGAACGCTCCGGCAAACAGGAAGAGGCCCTGCCGTGGGACTATCTTACGTCCACTGAATTGAGAAAACGGGTCGTGGATTGTGGCATTGTGGAAATGGAAGGCTCTGGTAAACCAGTCGTGGAAATGCTTATGGAGTTTGATAATGAACCAAAGCCGCTTAGTCTTGTGGTTTCCTGTGTGTTTGACGACCCGTGGCGTGTGGCTGATTATGTACTTTGTCAGGAATACCTTGAATCTGTAGTTGAGGGAAGCGCTATTATCAGTAAAATGTGTGGGGCTGAGCAAATTGTCTACGCGGTTTCGTCGCGTGAACAGCGGCTGGGAGAGCGGCTCATTGCCGAGTCCGCAAAGTATCAGATTCCTGCGGCCCTTGTTTCAGTCGGCTATCGTTATCCCCAGGGGAATCACCGGGAACTGGAGCTTGCCCTGCGCATCTACGAAGAGCAGGAACACGTGAAGCTGGGACGCCTGTTCATACAAGGCCCTGCGACTCTGGCCGCAGTCCGGGACGCAGTTGTTTTAAAGAAACCTCTTTTGGAACGCTTTGTCGCGGTGGGCGGTTCAGCGGTCAGGAAACCACAGGTACTGCGGGTGCGGATTGGGAAGCGTATTCGGGAAGCATTCAATGAATGTGGTGGTTTTGTTCGTGAACCAAGCCGTATCGCCGAAGGCTCTCCTCTCTCAGGCCGCTGTATCGCCAACCTTGATGAGCCGATTGGCAAAACAACCTATGCCCTGTTCGCGCTCTTATCAAAGCAGGTCGGGGGCAAGGTTACGCGGAGCTGTATTGGCTGCGGGGAGTGCCGGCTCGTGTGTCCGGTCGGGCTTGATCCAGAGGTTTTGTTTAAACGAATTACATCGCAGGTACAAGTAGCGCCGTGGGTGTTTGAGTGCCACGGATGTGGATGCTGTAATGTGGTTTGTCCCTCACGCCTGCCTTTAAGTACGCTTGTTACCAACGCGGCGGTTCTGGAGCGTAAAAAGAATGCTTGAGAAAGAAACTATCCTGCGGCTAAAACCGCAGATAAATCGCGCCAGTCCGAGTGCGCTCCGAATGTGGCTCGTGAGCCTCTGTGCGTTTGCCGCAATCATGCAGTCTTCACTGAGTGATTCGTTTTCTTCCTTATTGATAGCACTTGCCGCAGTAAGCGTGGCGGAGCTTGCTGAATTTTTGTTTTACTTCAGGACTGAGAAACAGGCTATGCCCAAAGACGGAAGCGCCATCGCCTCAGCCTTTGTTTTTACCCTGCTTCTTCCCAACTACCTGAACCCGCTCTACGTGGCTTTGGGCGTATTCTTCACTATGCTTGTGGTGAAGTATAGTTTTGGCGGTCTTGGGGCGAACTGGCTCAATCCAGCGATTGGCGGCTGGCTCTTTGTTCGCTTCTCATGGCCAGCGGCGTTTGAGGAGGCGCTCAACGTTAATCCGGCCAGCCTAGGCGTAAACGGTGTGAACAACAACATAAGCTACTGGATAAGCGACACGCTTAATACTTCGATTTTTCACGTTTTTGGCATGGAACTGCCCAAGAGCTACATTGACCTGTTCGCGTATTCGGGTAGCGGCATCATCATTGATCGTGGCCTCTTTGCCTTTTTGCTGGGAACCATCATCATTGGCGCGTTTCAGGTCAGCCGCCTCTGGATTCCGGTGGCCTACCTTTGCTTGTATGCTCTTCTGGTAAAGGTATCCGGCAATGACCTGTTCTTCGGACTTTTTTCAGGCGGTATCATGGCAGCGGCGTTTCTGCTTGTGGCGGACCCAGCCACAAGCCCCAAATCCAGAGCCGGTTCGCTCATTGTGGCGATCATGGCTGGTTTCCTGAGCTGGCTTTTCCGGTATCACGGCGGAGAACCTTATGGCGCTTTCTTTGCCGTGGCCATGCTGAACGTGATCGTTCCCGTGATACGTCGTATAGAGACTCATCTTTTTTATAGGGGAATGGCATGAGCGATGGTAAAACAAAGGATATCACGTTCCTTGCCGCGTGGATTGCGCTCATCGTGCTTCTTGGCGGGGTACTGTGGCTTTTCACCCAAAACCTGCGCTACTCGTGCCTGCTCAAGAGCGTAAATACCGCGCTTGAGAGTGTCGGGGACACACAGCGACTTGAACGCATTCCGTCTAATCTATCAAAGCATAACTCGCTTGGATTCTGGTACTATGAAGAATCATCCCAGAATCGGGCGTTTGTGTTTTCCATTATGGACGATGGGATACTTCAGCCCTGCTTGGCCTGGGTTTCTCCAGAAGGGAGTGTTATTGAAATTTTTTTTCTGCAACGCAATGTGCGTGATGTAACGCGCTTTAGTCAGGGTATCATCAATGTTTATAAACAGCGCATTGAGCAAAGCGTTCTGCCGGCGCTAAAACAGGTACCGGCGATAGAATCAGTGGCAGAACCGCTGGAAATTGAAAATGAGGAGGAGCCATGAAGCCCTATCTGCGATACTACTTTCTAGTCGAGTCTCCACTTGTTACGTTGGCTGGTTTCGGCCTTTTGATCATGGCGTCAAGCCGGCTTGCGTTTGCCCTCATCACACTCGGCGCGCTTGTGTGGGTATATGGCCTGTCATTACCATTGGCATTTATAACCCAAAAGGTTTTCCCGCAAAAGGGAAAAACCATTGTCTTTCTGTTCCTCACCAGTTTTGTCGCAAGCATCTTTCTGTTCCTGCTCTTCCTTATCAGCCCCCTGTTCGCCATGCGCACTCAGTACCTGATTATTCTGATACCGGTTGTTTGCGTTGGATCAAATCTGCTGAAAAGCTTCCAAAAGATGCTGCGCAAGGAAGTTTGTACCAGAGCGCTATTTGAAGCCTTTGGTCTAGGTCTGCTTATTGTAGCCTTTGCTCTTGTCCGTGAACCTTTCGGCTACATGACACTTTCTTTGCCCGGCGGAACCTGGGGCATCATTGAACTGGGGTATGATTGGAATTTCATTATTCCCATGCGGATTGTCTCTTCCTCAGCGGGTGCGCTCATATTGCTGGGCTATGCGATTGCCTTGTTTCAGAGCATCAGGAAAAAACACCTCAGGACAAAGGAGCGTCCCTGATGCGCACGTTTTCTCTCATCGTTCTTTCAAGCCTTTCCTTTAATATGATTCTGCAATTTGGTCTGGGACTACGGGACATTCGGACTGGAATACAACAGAGCCATCTAATCTCCCTTTTTCAGACGCTCGTGCTTTTTGTGTCGGTACTCATACTGTGGCCTGTTTTTAACTATCTTCTTATTTCGCTGGGGGGCATTGAATACATACTGCTGTTCCCGCTCAGCGTCCTTACCTGCATTGGCTTTGAGTGGCTTAGGACGCGGTTTTTTGTAGACTTCGCGCCGTTTGCGCCAAAAGCAAACGATTTCAGCGCTGTTTCAGCGTATGACGGGCTTGTGCTTACAGCGCTCTTTCTCACCATGCGCCTTGCCACATCGATTGGTGAGGCATTCGTTTTATCCCTAGGCTTTTCTGCCGGAACCCTCGGCGTGTCATATCTATGCTCCGCGATCCATGAGCGTTCCACCTTGGAATCAGTGCCTTTGTTTCTGCGGAACACCCCGCTTATGCTCATCGCCTTGGGACTCCTGTCTCTGGTCTTTTCTTTCCTAGCAGTTATCTTTCTGGAATGGCGTTAACATGAGTATCCGTTTTATGCTGGGATCCCATGCTCATCTCGCACGCGCCGCGAGAGATGAAGAGTTTGAGTATATGTACAAAACTCAGGTAAAACCCTTTGTCGTTACGCTGTATAAGTACCCCAAGATTCAGGCCAGCCTGCATTATTCAGGGATACTACTGCACCGGATTGAAAAGTCTCATCCTGAGTTCTTTATGCTGCTTGAAGACCTTGTTTCCCGTAAACAGATCGAGCTGCTAGGCGGTGGTTTCTATGAGCCAGTCTTGCCCCTGCTCCCCTTGCAGGACAAGATTGGGCAGATAGAACTACTGACCACCTACCTCCGGCGGCAGTTTGGTAAACGGCCACAGGGTTGCGTGCTTCCAGCTCAGGTCTGGGAGCAAAATCTCGTTGGCCCGCTCACTACCTGCGGCATGGCCTACACGTTTCTGGATGAGCAATGGTTTCCATCGCCAGCCATCCCCTGCCTCACCGAGGATCAGGGGAAGCTCATCACCGTGTTTCCAGTCTCAGACACTCTGAGACTGGCCTTTGCCCAGCAAAACCCCAGGCAGGTTCTGGAAAATCTGCTTGAGACCACATCAGGCGATCACGATGCGCACGTTATCACCTTGTTTCCAGAGCGATTTTACGCGGAACGTGAAGACAGCGCGCCTGAATTCGTGCTTCACGCTTTTTTTGAAGCGCTGTCAGATTTCGATACCCATTTCGAATTCACGACGCCGGGCAAAATCTTTAAGAATTTTCATACGCTTCCCAAAGTATACTTCCCCTATTCAACAACCCAGTTCGGCAGCGCCCCTCGTCAATGCCTCATCGACTACCCAGAGGCAAACGGTATCTATGCCAAGATGATGTTTACCCATATTCTCATCAATCAACTACGGGGCGATAAGGAGCGTAAACACTCGGCGCGGGAGGAACTGTGGAAAGCTCAAGCCTATGACGCCTTTTACCCGGCTGAAAACGGCGGCATATACCGGTCTGCAGTGAGAAAGGCCGCATACAAGGCCCTGCTCTCCGCTGAAAAAATCACCCGTGAAAACGGCTTTACCCCTTCGCTGATCAGCTTTGACTTTGATCTGGACGGAGAGCGAGAGGCCATGTTTCAGGGCGAATATCTCAATTGCTATATACAGGCTACCGGCGCGAGCGTATTTGAGCTTGACTACCTGCCCAGGTGCTGGAACTACCTTGACACGTTCTCGCCTGAGCGAGCGCCAGCACAGCGAGCGTCAACTCGGCGTAACGCCTTTGTAGATCACCTCGCGCCGCTGGAGGCGCGTTTCACGATCTCTGCGGACAGCCGTTTCTGTGGCGATGAACGCTTTGAGCTTGTGGAACTGGACAAGGATCGCGGCCTTGCCCGTTTTTGCCTATCGCCGCTTAACGACGCGCCAAGCGGCGCGTCCCCATTTGGAAACATCGCGCTTGACAAAACGTATCACCTTGAAAAAAACGCGCTTTGCCTGCGCTACATATTGAGTAATCAGGGAACTACACCGGCTTGCTTTAACCTTGTCCCAGTAATCGATCTTTCCTTCCCCGGTGATGGGGAAACGATGTTACGACTTTCCAGAAGTCCCAGCGAAGCCAAAGAAAGTATCACGCCGGATCACGCCGTGCTGACGGATACCAACGGTCTCTATGTTCAGGACCTCAGAAACGAGGTAACCCTTAACCTGCTGTTCGACCGCCGCGTTGACATTGAAATCAGGTCCATAACAAGCTGTCCCAAGCTCACCACCGATGTATATCAGTCAACCTGTATAAGCCCACTCATACCCGTGTCTTTCGCCGCCGGTGAACGTTTCGAGACTGAAATACGCCTGCAAATCAGCCATTAAAAAAGCGAAAACCACCACCTCAAAAGCCAGCAGAAGGACTGTAATGTCTCACGCCAGTAACCCTCCGTTTGTTCTACTCAGAGACTCAAGGGTTCCACCCAGAGACTCGCTTGTTCCACTCTGAGACTCAAGGGTTCCACTCTGAGACTCAAGAGTTCTACTCTGAGACTCAAGAGTTCTACTCTGAGACTCAAGAGTTCTACTCTGAGACTCAAGAGTTCTACTCTGAGACTCAAGAGTTCTACTCTGAGACTCA
>JAISAE010000001.1 GCA_031266875.1 Treponema sp. | reverse complement strand
CTCACGACTCACGACTCACGACTCACGACTCACGACTCACGACTCACGACTCACGACTCACGACTCACGACTCACGACTCACGACTCACGACTCACGACTCACGCGATTATGGGGCGCTCGTAGCCCGTGTCAAGCCCCTGACAGCCTAAATCCACCCTTTCTTGCCATTCTCGCTCTTCTCTCGCGCCTCCTGTCAGGGCACGTAGGCCGTGTTGTTTCCCCGCGTCCCACGCCGCCTCGCGGCTATGGGAGAAACCGCCTCGTGAGCGTGAGGCGGCTCTATATATGGCGCCAGCGGGCGTCAGCAAGTCTTAAGGAGGTTCTTTTATGAAAAGGAGAGACAGCGTGAACAAGAAGCTGCTCTATGTCGGCGCGATATGTTTCCTCGTATCGCTTTTTACCGCGTGCGAGGCGCTCGGCCCAGAGCCTGAGCCGGTAACAGTGTCGTACGAAAAGGCCGTGGTTCGCGTCCAGATAGGGAACGGCGTTCCGGGGCGTACGGTGATGCCCGATATAGCGCCGCCCGGCATAGACAAGTGGGAGCTGTGGGGCGGGAAGCTGGGAGACGACACGGAACTCCTGCTGACGTTTAACGTCGTCGCGGACGCGGCGGTCGCCCTTGAGCCTGGGGAGTGGCATTTCACCATTGAGGGGTACAAAGGCGACGACTACATGCTCAGCGGGAGCATCGCGGAACAGACTATCAGCCTTGAGGGAACGCAAACCCTGTCTTTTGAAGTCGAGCCAGTCGTGGGCGGAGGGAGCGGAACTGTCTCCATCACCATAAAACTGCCCGCTGGTTCCGGCATAACGTCCATGCGGGTTCGTAAAGGCGTGGCCGATCCTACCACTATCGCGGTGTCCGGCAACGAGATTGTCTTTGAAGAACCCTCTCTCGCCGGGGAGTATTACTACAGCTTCAGGCTGTTCAATGAAGACGGCAAGCTCATCGGCGTGGTTTCCGAGATGGTTCATGTGTGGGCGAATCTGCGAAGCGAAAAGACCTACACTCTGCTCCAGAAAGACTTAAACCTCACCTATACCATAAGCTATCTTGTATACAATAAGACCACGCAGGCATGGGGAGATCTCATATACAATGAGACCACGCAAGCATGGGAGAAGTTCATGCCGGACGGTCATTACCAGATAGCCGCGACCACAACGCTCGCTACGCCTTCCCCCATCCCGGACTACTACTTTAAGGGCTGGTATGAGCGGCCTGAGGACGCGGCGGAGGACGCGCTTTCCGGCAGCGCGGTTACCCAGATTCCCTTGGGCAGTACCGGGGACAAGGCCTTCTACGCCAAGTGGATACCGAAGACGCTTTCCGGCTACTCCCTTGAAGACGCCTTAGCCATGATAAGCGCCAGCCCGGAAGATGGCGACGATTACACCATTGTCTTAGACAAGAATGAGACCTGGACAACAACTCAAGACCTGACCGTGACGGGCGGCAAAGAAATCACCATAACTATTGATGGCGGTGGCAAGACGATCAAACTGGGCAGCAACGGGAGCCTCTTTACCCTGGGCGCGGATACTGACTCAAGCCTGACCCTGATATTGGAGGACATAACGCTCCAGGGGAAAAGTGGCAACAACGCTCCCGTGGTGCAGGTGAACAGCGGGGCAAACCTGGATCTACAAGACGGTTCCAGCCTTACCGGGAATAGCTCCTCCAGCTTCGGCGGCGGGGTGTCTGTTGCCAGTGGCGGAACCTTGAGCATGAGTGGCGGCACGATCAGCAGCAATACGGTCTCCGGCAGCTCCGGCAAGGGCGGCGGGGTATATATTGACGGCGGAACCTTTGAGATGAGCGGCGGCACGATCAGCAATAATAAGACTCCCAGCTCCACCGGCGGCAGCACCTCCGGCGGCGGCGGGGTGTTTATCACCAACGGCGGAACCTTTACCATGACCGGCGGCGCTATCAGCAACAATTCAGCCTACTACGACTGCGGCGGGGTGTTTGTCCATAGTGGAACCTTTGAGATGAGCGGCAGCGCGATCATCAGCGGTAATAGCGCCCGATACGGCGGCGGGGTGTTAGTTGGCGGTGGAACCTTTACCATGAGCGATGGTGTGGTCAGCGGCAATTCAGGCTCAACTTACGGCGGCGGTGTGTATGCCCACGGTGGAACCTTTACCATGACCGGCGGCGTTATTTACGGCTCGGAGGAAGAAGCCGGAAAGAAAAACACCGCCGGAACCGGCGCGGCGATTTACAAAAATGGCGGCACTTCCACTTTTGGCAGCACTAACTCGACCATTGATATGAGGCAGGTAACCCCATAACCAGGGCAGGCCGGATGCAAGGGGCCTTTGGCACCCGAGAGGAACACGGTTCTTAAGCTGTAGAGTTTTGCGCAGCCAGCGCAAAACTCTACATACAGTGCGCAACCTGTTCCAGCGATTGCTTGACTGGCAAGCGGACGTTGGTGCCAGAGACCGTGGTGAGAGCCGTTGGTGCCAGAGGCGCTGGTGTCAGAGACATTCCAGCGCCCTACCTGTTCCAGCGGCTGCTTCAAGCGTGGTGTCAGAGACCGAGGTAGCGCCCTACCTGTTCCGGTGGCTGCTTGATAGGCGTGGACATTCTGGACAAAGCTGAGTCCGGCTTCTTCATCTCCGAGGTGGCTGACCTGCGGATAGGCAGCGTCAACGACCTCCTGACCCCGGGCCGCAACGTGCGGATCATTGGCACCAAGCTGAAGGTGGAAGGCGACGACCCCTCCTGCGGCGTGTACTTTGTGAGCGAGGCGGACGGCTCGCGGGTGAAGGTGGATGTCGCGGACATCGTGGAGAACCTCAACGCCCACCTGCTCATTGTCGTCCCCGCGCTTGCTGCCGGTGCCTACCGGCTGGAAGTAACTACGCAGTACGCGGGCGGCGGCAGCAACCTGCTAAAAGCACCCGCGCCGCCATCTTCGACCGCCTGATAACCATAGCCGCCTAGCAACCAACCTACCCACTCGTACTGGTGTGAGTGTCCCACTCGTACTGGTGAAGGTGTTTCACTAGTACGAGTGGAAGTGTTCCACCAGTACGAGTGAAGGTGTTCCACTAGTACGAGTGGAAGTGTCCCACCAGTACGAGTGGAAGTGTCCCACTCGTACTGGTGGGAGTGTCCCACCAGCACTGGTGAAGGTGTTCCACCAGTACGAGTGGAAGTGTTTCACCAGCACTGGTGAAGGTGTTTCACCAGCACGAGTGAAGGTGTTTCACCAGTACGAGTGAAGTATTCCACCAACACTGGTGAAGGCGTTCAAGCCGTCTTGCGCGGAGTGCTTGAGCCGCTCTGACACCACTTCTCACGGAGTGAATGTGGGCATGGCACGACAAGCTCTTGTTGACGCTTAGATCAAGGTAGCTTAGACTAAATCCATGAACATACAGGGACCCTTCAAAGCGTGTATATCTCCGACTGATGAACAGCGGGTCTTCTTGAACAAGACCCACTGTTGTTGTTGCTTTCTGTATAACAACATGCTCAACGGCAGAAACAAACTCCAGCAAGACTAAAAATGTCAGTGAGAGTTTACCAAGAACTCAGTACGTTTTACCAAGAACTCAGTGAGTCCTTAGTAAACCTCAAGGGGGTTTTTCAAAATCACCATACTTTTTGGGGAAAGCCTTGAGTATTGGGATGTTCCGCGCTATAAGCGGGTATCTTGTAACATGAGGGCATGGATTAGCATACCTGTCTGGCCTACGAAAACGGAACTGCGGACGCTTTGCCCGCCTTGATAGAATATCTTGTGTTACCCTAGTATATATATCTGTGGAAAAGGAGCGGGACTATGCTGAAAGCAATGCGAAACATCGGAATTATGGCGCACATTGACGCTGGAAAGACTACTACCACCGAGCGGATTCTCTACTACACTGGTAAAAGCCACAAGATTGGCGAGGTTGACGATGGCGAGGCAACTATGGACTGGATGGAGCAGGAACAGGAACGGGGTATCACTATCCAGAGCGCGGCGACTACCATCTATTGGAAGAACTTTCAAATAAACATCATTGATACGCCTGGTCATGTTGATTTCACCGCTGAGGTAGAACGCGCATTGCGCGTGCTTGACGGCGCTATCACTATCTTTGACGCAGTGCGCGGTGTTGAGCCGCAGACTGAAACCGTGTGGCGTCAGGCGGAACATTACAAGGTTCCGTGCATCGGCTATGTAAATAAGATGGACCGTATTGGCGCGGATTTTTACCAGGCGCTGGAAGACATCAAGGCAAAACTGGGAGCGACGCCGGTGTCTTTGCAAGTTCCTATTGGCAAAGAGAGCGGCTTTGAAGGCGTCATCGATCTTATTGATATGAAGGAAATCCGCTGGGATGCCCAAACCGAAGGCGAGCGGATGATTGAAAGCCCCATCGCGTTGGAACGAGAGGCAGCGGCGCGGGAATGGCGCGACAAACTTATCAGCGAGCTTGCCAATGTGTCTGACACTATTTGCGATAAGTACCTCGCTGGTGAGAACATTGACGCGGCATTGCTCAAGACCGAGCTGCGCAAAGCAGTGTTAAGCCGCGCAATTCTGCCCATGTTCGCGGGCGCGTCGCGGCGGAATATGGGCGTTCAGCCGCTCATTGACGCGGTGCTTGACTTCCTGCCCGCGCCTGACGAGGCAGTGCCGGCGCTTGGTCATCACCTCAAGAAGGACGAGGCAGTGCTGGTTCCCTGCGACCCTAACGCTACGCCGCTGGGACTGGTATTCAAGATACAGAACGACCGTGAGGCTGGTGCATTCTGCTATGTGCGCATGTATTCTGGTTCAATCAAGCCCGGAACCGCTGTTTTTAATGTGGGTAAGCGTAAGCGGGAGCGGGCAAACCGCATCCTGCGTATGCACTCCAATAAGTTTGATCCGATGGACAGCCTTAGCGCCGGCGACATCGGCGTCATTATAGGCATGAAGCTGGCACAGACCGGCGACACCATTGGCAGTGAGGGCTATCCAGTGGTGCTGGAAAAGATGCAGTTCCCGGAACCGGTCATGTCAGTCTCAATCGAACCAAAGACTCTGTCCGAGCAGGACAAACTCAAGGACATACTCGCGCTTCTGTCGCGGGAAGACCCAACCTTTACCACCCGCGATAACGAGGAAACCGGTCAGCTTATCATCTCCGGCATGGGCGAGCTGCACCTTGACGTATTGGTAACGCGCATTCTCAAGGAGTACAACGTTGGCGCTAAAGTGGGGAATCCGCAGGTAACGTACCGCGAGTCAGTGAGCAAGGTGATGGAGAAGAGCCAGCAGTTTTCGCGCATCATTGCTGGTAAGGAAAACGCGGCGGCGCTCACCCTGCGCGTTACACCGATGGAGCGTGGCGCAGGCAACCAGTACACCTGCGCGGCAAAGACGCGGGACATACCGCCGGAGATACTGGGCGCGGTGGAGCGCGGCGTTAGCAGCGCCCTGGCCTCTGGCATAGTGCTTGGCTACCCCTGTATTGACATAGGTGTAACCCTCATTGACATTCACTACTCGGAACTGACCGGCACGGAGTTTGCGTTTGAAGCCTGCGCCAGCCTGTGTTTTGACGAAGCCTGCCGCAACGCCGGCCATATTCAGCTTGAACCTATTATGACACTTGACCTTAGTTCCCCGCATGAGTTTGTTGGCGATGTGATCAGCCTTATTACTCAGCGCGGCGGGCAGGTTTTGAGCATTGACTCAAAGCTGTATATGGATCAGGTGAAGGCACTGGTGCCCATGGCGAAGATGTTTGGTTTTATGCCCTTCTTGCGCTCGACAAGTCAGGGACGGGCGAACTTCACGATGGAGTTTGCCCACTTTGAGAAGCTGGGCGGATAGCCTAATAGAAGACATGGCATGTTTTCCCGTAACCACGGACTTCGGGCGAATTTCTTAGGTTCGCTCAAAAAACAGAGCGGGGAAACATGCAGGCCGAATCAATGCAATCCTCAGCACTAGAAGCCTTGACGAGTTCTGCGTGGTTCTAGACACGCTCTTCAGAGTGTCTAGAACCACATGAACGTTTGAGCGATCCGAACTTGAGGCTTATACCGCCTAAACAGTCGCGGCGAAAAACATAACCAACGGCATTACTAAACCAAACAAGCGAGATATTTTGGAGATTTTTATGAAATTTCTCACGAGATTAGAGGTATGACTACCATACCTCTACAGCATAAGCTGCGCTACCGCACGGCTTTAGCTAGGGAGCAGATGCGTTCAGCCATTTTGTCCAGAGGAACCTGTTCCATCACATGGCCGAATTCGTGCGCGACTCTCGGCATACCATAGACAACGGCGCTGGCCTCGTCCTGACCAATGGTGAGGCCGCCTTCACGGTAAATCGCGCCAAGCTGTTCAGCGCCGTCGCGTCCCATACCAGTCATAATGATGCCGAGTGCGTGGTTACTGTAGGCTTTAGCGACTGACGCAAACAGTACGTCGGCGGAAGGCCGATGCCCACTCACTGGAGGAGTGTCGGAAAGATGAACAATGGATGCGAGAGGCTTCCGCTCCACCTCAAGGTGCTTGTTACCTTGGGCAATAAGGATACGGCCTGGCTTGATCAGGTCTCCTTCCTCAGCTTCCTTCACCTCAAGGGGGCAGACGCGATCAAGGCTTTTGGCAAACTCATTCGTAAAGCCCGGAGGCATGTGCTGAACAACCACAAAGGGAACTTTGAGATCAGCATCAAGACGGGCAAACACCTGCCTCAATGCGTCAGGCCCACCGGTTGAAATGCCGATGGCAATGATTTCCGTTTTACCCGGCTTACGCAGGGGCGTAGGGGCTACTACCGGGCCTGAACTTGGCGAGATAAGCCCGCTCAGGGTCTGCCTGATATTTTCAGCACTATGCAAGGATAAGGACGACGAACTTGCCGCAGGAAGAGGCGGCGTCAATGTGGGCGCCGCCGGTGTACCTGACGATTTCTTCCCATGCGTCTTGCGATAACGGCCGCCGTAACCCAAGAGCATGTGCATAAGGTTATCTTTTACCAGATGGATGTCTGTTGATATGGAACCGGACGGCTTTTGGATAAAGTCAGACGCGCCCAAGGCCAGCGCTTCCATGGTTATCTCCGCTCCGCTAGAAGCCAGCGACGAGAGGATGATAACTGGAATCGTGATTCCCCGTTTCTTGCGTTCCTTGAGAAACTCAATGCCATTCATTTCCGGCATCTCAAGATCAAGCACGATAACATCAGGCTCAACATTGGGAATTTTCCGTAAAGCAAATATTCCGTTCATGGCTTTATCGGCAATAACTAATCCTGGGGTCGTCTCTACCATTTTACCAAAAAGATTGCGCATAAGCGCCGAATCATCAACAATCAGTACGCCAATATCATCTGCCATACTTTCTCCTAATTAAATAAATTTTCGATATAGGGTAGCCCACTCGGTTTTTACAAACTCGAACTGGGTATCCATGCCAAAGAGGGACTCAGAATGGCCTATAAAGAGAAAGGACTTTGGAGCCATTGAATCCCAAAAACGTTTGATAACTGAAATCCGCGCAATTTCATCAAAATAAATAATCACATTCCGACAAAATACTATGTCAAGGTTACGCTGACCAGAGTCGTTGTTGAGGTTATGATAGTCAAAACGTATCTTGGACATAATCGCCGGCTTCATCCTGTACCCGCCCGCTACCTTGTCGCAATATTTCCACAGGTAGTCGTCAGGAATGCCACTGATGCGGCTATCTGCGTAGAAGCCTTCTTTCGCGGCCATAAGACACTTGAGGCTGATATCGCTTGCCACAATCTCAAATTTAAAGTTGGGCGGCAGGACATCGCTCAAGAGCATAGCAATACTATAGGGTTCTTCGCCAGTGGAACAACCCGCACTCCAGATATGGAGCACATTATTGAAGGAACTATGTTTCAGCTTGATAAGTTCAGGCACGACAAACTTCTCAAGCGTATCAAATTGTCCTTTATTCCGAAAAAAACTGGTAAGATTCGTGGTAATGGAGTCAAGAAATGCCTTGAACTCCTCCTTATCCTTTGAAACCATATCAAAATACGTCCGCGCCGAATCAGTATGCTTCTCCCGCAGACGCTCCCGCAGCCTGCTTTCCAGTATGGGACGATTCGTAGCGGTGAACTGGATACCGCTCGCGTTATAGATAAGTGCGCGATATAACTCAAACTCAGCATCGTTAAGAAAAACAGTATCTGCCATACATGTATACTAAGGCTTAATTGCAAAATTGTCAACGACATGACGTGTGGCCACACTCAACTGACGAATGCAGAGCGCCGAGCTCTGTTTTAGTTCCCCCACTTCGGAACGCTTAAGCACCGTTAGCCTGAATATAGCCAGCTCCAGAAGGCCGTAAAGCAGATCACCAGTCTCCCGTACGTTAAGCGGCATAAGCTCGCCGGCGCGAATCCCGTCAATGATCATGCTTGAAAAAATATGCCGCATCCTGATGGTTCTGCGCTTGACCAGCTTATCAGCGTCATCCCGCAAAAGCAGGTAATCCCGAATCACCAAAAGCAGGCGACGGTTCTCCTCCAGCCGCGCTATGATGAGAGCGAAAACCGACGTAAGCTTGTCCACATTATTGAGCGCAGCATCCTGCCGTACTGAGCGAACATCAGCCTCAATGGTCTCCATAAACTGCTTGATGCTGTAGTTGAATATCTCTTTCTTGTTATTAAAGTAAGTATACAATATCGTTCTGGTTATACCGCAGAGGTCTGCAATCTTCTGGAAGGTCGCGTTCTCAAAGCCTTCGCTTACAAATACGTCCAGCGCCTTTTCCAGTATATCCCACCGCCGTTTCTCATGCTCTACCATAAAAGGCCCTCCCACTTACTCATACACAAAGAAATAGGACTGGAGCGCCCCATTGGTAAGCTCACGGCAGGAATCCGCTTTTCTGCCGAAAAATGACTCAAAACCCGCGTGATTGCTTATGACCCCGATCTTCCAGCCAGGGAACGTCCGGCTCAGGACTTCCATCTCCTGATAAGTACGCTCCGAATCAGCGCGATCCCCTAAACGTTTCCCATAGGGCGGGTTAGTGATGATGAAACCCGCGTCGGCAGTCGGCGCGTGGGCAGCCTCCATCGCCAGCACATGAAAGTCCGGCAGCCACGGAAGCGGCGACGGCTCGCCGGGGACTTCTTTACCCAGCGCCAGCGTATATGCCCGCTGAGCATTGGCGCGTGCGATACGCACAAGCTCGGCATCCGCGTCGCTTCCAAATATCCGCATGGTTCTGGAAAAATTGACCTTTGCGGCAAGCTCTTCCCGAACCATACGCTCAGTCTCCGGATCAGCTATGCCAAGATCGGAAAGCGCGAAAGCGCGACCCAGCCCTGGAGCCATATCCCAGGCGTAGAGCGCGGCCTCAATAGCAAGCGTGCCAGAGCCGCAAAAGGGATCGCAGAGGGGAAACTTCCGCCGCCAGCCCGCAAGCAGAAGCAGCGCCGCCGCAGTCGTTTCCCGCAGCGGCGCCGCACCACCTTCACGGCGATAACCGCGCTTGAAGAGGGCCTCTCCCGACAGGTCAAGGAGCAGAGAAGCCTCGTCCTTCTCGATATAGACCCTGAGTTCCGCGCTTTTGATCGTGTCGGGAAGCCGCGACAGCTTATATACCGCGCAAAGCCGCGCAGCGGCGGCCTTGTGCGTCATGGCCTGCACTGTGGTCTCGGCTTGTAAACGGGAATGGTTCACGCGAACCTTGACTACACGCAGGCCCATGGCTTTCGGAATAAAGGCTTCCCATTCAATGGCGCTTGTTCCCTCAAACAGGGCGTCAAAGTCCGGCGCGGAAAAGCGTCCAACCTCAAGCAACACGCGATCAGCAGCGCGAAGGCTCATAAGGGCGCGATAGAGTCCCGCAAGATCAGCGCGGAACCTCACACGGCCAAAACGCGCATCCAGCACAGGAAACTCCAACTTCCTGAGTTCATTTGCAACAACTTTTTCCACGCCGCCGGAGCAGAGCGCCACGACATTCATCATGCTACGCACCGTTAAACACCAGTTCCTCAACGCCCACAGGTCGTATCCTCAGTACGGTAAGCGCGCCCGCGCCAAAGACCGCTTCCATGCTTTGCCGATACGCCTCAAGCGCCTCAAGCGGAACATACGCCTGTATGGTTCCGGCAAAACCGCCGCCATGTACACGGCACGCGCCATAACATTTTTTCTGATCAAAAAACCCCCGCGTTAGCGCCAGCGCGAGACTGATACCCTGCGTGCGCGGATTTTTTGGAGAATACACATTCTGTAAGAGTTCCCACGATGACGCACCTGATCGGCGTACCAGTTCAAAGTATCTTTGCTCAATAATCGCTCTGGTCTCCGCGAGTATGAGTGCGTTTTCCGGCGACTCTTCATCCGGCGATAGCCGCGCCAGCATCTTTGCCACCGCTTCCAGCAGCATACGCATATCGTCAACACGCTCATTCTCGTTATAGAAATGCAGTGCGCGAAGCACAGCGCGGTCGCCCAGGTTTGCGCGTAACGCGGCGGCGTGGCCGGCGAGCATCGTACCGTCCACCTCCCGCAGTACGTCCTTGCCAAAGTGCCGGGCAACGGCCTTCATTTCTTCAGGAATAGCGGCATAGTCAGCGGTGAGATCAGCGTGACTGCCGCGTGTGTTTACCACACAAAGGGCGTAACCAATGGTCTCAAAGTCAACGTTGATCTGTTTGACCAGCGGCGCGGCGGGATCGGCAAAGTCAACGGCAATCGCGCCGCCAAAGGCACATGCGCACTGGTCCATAAGTCCGCAGGGCTTGCCGAAGTATTCATTCTCGGCCTTCTGACAAATCCGCGCAATTTCCAGCGCCGTGAGCGTGCCTTCACCATAGAGCTTGTCGAATATCTTGCACAACAGCGCTTCCACCGCTGCCGATGATGACAGGCCGGAACCGGACAGTACCATCGAATCCGCGTTTGCCGTAAACCCTCCAACTGGTACGCCCCGTCGCGCAAAATCAGCGGCAATACCGCGTACCAACGCTTCGGTCGCGCCTTGTTCAGCCGGACGAGCGGCAAGGTCTGAAATATCAAGCTCCACATCAGGGTAGCCGGTGGAACGGAAGAACACCGCCTTGTCATTCCGCTTAGAAACCACAGCCACTGAATCCAACTGTATTGCCGCGGCCAGTACCTTACCTTGGTTATGGTCGGTATGGTTTCCGCCAAGTTCAGTGCGGCCTGCGGCGGTGAAGACGCGCAGGTCAGCGTCGCCGGCCACGTTAAGCGCGGCCAGTCCCTCAATGAGCGCGGAGTAACGCCTGCACGCTTCGGCAACGCCGGCCTTGCCATAGAGAGACGCGAAAAGCGGCTCAGACTCCGGCGCGTTGATATATTGTGTTAAATCTTTACTGGTCATCCTTATGCTCCCCTGTAACATATATAGATCAAGTCTAGCATACTGAAGGCGTGAATGTCTTGTAATAGAATAGAGTGGAACAGCAAGGTAACTTTACGAAAAACCGCGCATCAACCCAACGGAAGGCTCGACAAGCCAAACGTTTAGCTTGACTGACCCCAACGGAAGGCTCGACAAGCCCATGTCATCGGCGTTTACTGTTTCGGGCAGGCTGGTATGAAATATTTTTAGTGTTGTATTTACCCAAAAGAACATTGCATTTACCTCAGAGACACTTTCATTTGCCTCAGAGAAAAGTGTCTCCGCTACAGAGACAATTTTATTTGCCTCAGAGACAAGTGTCTCCGCTACAGAGACACTTTCATTTGCCTCAGAGAAAGTTTTCTCTGCCTCAGAGACCATTTCATTTGCCTCAGAGAAAAGTGTCTCCGCCTCAGAGACACTTTCATTTGCCTCAGAGACAAGTTTCTCTATCCCAGAAAACATATTGTTAATTATAAAAGAGTCCATACATTACACGAAGGGCTTAGACGGTCATCGTCTCTCCTTGTTGATCTATTAATAAAAACCGTCCCGCGTCTGAATACACTGAAATATCCCTGGTTTCCACCACATTGCTCACGCCGAAGAAGCCGCGATCCCAGGGCAGGCCGTCAAGCGGCCACTTGAGGCCGTGGCTTCGCACGTTCCAGGGACCGGCACCGAGGGGGAACAGCGAGACAAGGCTATTGCGCGGGAGTGATAGGCTAATCTGTTGCTGTTCCCGCAGACAGTAGCTATCCGCATTCCTTGTGATCCAGCGATCAGGACAGCGTTCCCGCTCAAAGAGCGCACGAATGGCAAAGAGGTGGTCAAGCCTACCGCCTCCACCGCCAATGAGCCATGTTTCCCGCGCACCCTGTTCCCAGAGCAGATTGAGAGCAAGCTCGGTATCGGTGTAGTCCTTGTCCGCCGGATAGCGTATCACGCGCTCCGGTGGATAGCGCACAAGCCGCGCCTGAGCGTCGAGTGAGTCCATATCGCCCACAACCCAGTCCGGCGCAATTCCAGCTGCTTCCGCCGCGATAAGCCCTGAGTCCGCCGCCACGATAAGCAGTGAACACCGTGTTTCATGGCGTTCCAGCGCGTTTGCCAGTAGTCGCCGGCATTGTTCAGGACGCGGGCCTTCCCCGCCAATAAACGCGATGCCGCGTGTGATTGTTGTTATGATAGTCTTCTCTCCATTTCCTTCTCTAAATTATACACGCTTGATATGCCGCGCTACTTGACCGTGATTAAGCGGGTGGATACCATGACGCTTGAGGAGCGTTAAGTATGCCACGAATAAAGAGCGCACTGGAAATTGTGCTAGAACGAACTGAATCTGTACAGAGCGACAAGGCTGGTATCGGACAGTTTGAGGTAAAACAGCGGGGTAAGAAGATAGCCAATGAATTTTTAAGCGATCCACATATATCGCTTGAAGCAGCCATAGAGAAGACGCCGCAAGAGGAACAGGCAAGCCTGAAACAGGGTATCTTCGATGTGCTTGTTTCCCAGATTACGGTTCCAGCCTCCCGTGATAGTATGGAACGGCTTGAGGCTATTGGCGATGGACTGCAAGCCGTGATTGCCGACGCGGGCTTTAAGACACTCTACCGCCAGCTTACCCAGGCGCTATCCCGTTATCTTGATGAGGTAGACCATTATGACGAGGCGATTAAGCGGCAGTATGAGCCAAAACTTCGGCAGAAGGAAGAGGAGCTTTCCCGCCGCCTTGGGCAAAAAGTCCGGCTTGATCCGTTTCAGGACGCGGAGTTTGCCAACTTCTATAAACAGAATATGAACGCCCTGAAAGCGAACTACGAAACCGCTGTCACGCAAGTACGCGAACAGGCGCGGGCGCTATTTTACACTTAAACTAACATTACCCAGAGCAGGCACATAAAAGTCCACGAATAGCACGCACAAACATAGTTTGCGCGTTGCGTTATTCGTGGACTTTTTCTCTTAGCTTTTCTTGATTGCCGCGTCAAACGCGACGTTTGATGGGGCGAAATCGATCTTGCGGACGAAGTCGCAGGCTTCCTTTGCGCCATACTCACGCTCCATGCCGGAGTCTTCCCATTCCACGGAAAGCGGTCCCTGATAGTTCATTGCGTTGAGTTCCCGGATGATGTTCTCAAAGTCCACATCGCCGTGTCCCAGGGACCGGAAGTTCCAGCCGCGCCGCGTGTCGCCAAACGTGAGGTGCGAGCCGAGTATGCCGGCCTTGCCGTCCAGCGTTACCGCCGCGTCCTTCATGTGAACGTGGTAGATGCGGTCAGCGAAGTCGCGCAGGAAGACATGCGGCGTTACCCCCTGCCAGATGAGGTGTGACGGGTCGAAGTTAAAGCCTAAGGTGGGGCGGCAGTTGAACTCCTTGAGGAGGCGTTGCGCCGTGTAATAGTCAAACGCGATTTCAGTGGGATGTACCTCAAGCGCGAACTTGATCCCGTTTTTGTCGTATTCGTCAAAAATCGGGTTCCAGAGCTGGACGATTTTCTTGAAGGCGTTATCGATCATCTCCTCGCTGGTCTGAGGGAATGAGTACCAGAACTTCCAGATGGGGCTTCCCAGGAAGCCGGTAACGACCGAGACCCCCATTGCTTTGGCTGCTCTGGCGATGTACTTCATCTCCTCGATAGCCCACTCGCATATCTTTTCCGGCTGTCCCGCGTACTGGGCTGGGGCGAAGCCGTCGAGGCGCGGGTCCCAGAGGTCGCCGACACACTGGCCGGGCAGGTGGCCGCTTATGGCCCAGCACTTGAGGCCATATTTTGCGAGGATTTCCTTGCGGTTTGCCACATACGCCGTATCCGAGGCTGCCTTGCGGGGGTCAAGATGGTCTCCCCATGAGGCAATCTCAATGCCGTCGTAGCCGAAAGAGCTTACCTTTTTACACAGTTCCTCAAAAGGTAGATCCGCCCATTGTCCTGAAAAAATCGTTACTGGTCTTGACATGTTTTCTCCTTAACCTATACAAAGCTTACACCGGAGGCTGGAGTAATAAGGTTAGAACTTCTTCGTTGCTCTGCCTCTGTGTGAAATTTTTTTAGAAATCGACCCACATTGCTCCTTTTTGGGAGCTCTCCACGCATTTGCCGATGAAGCGTACGCCATCAACCGCGATCTCCGCATCCGGGAAGTCAAGGTCTGCCTCAGTGAGGGGCTGGCCTTCTTTTTGTTTACTGAGGGCGGTGATGTAGGTCTTGTAGATGTTAGCAAGCGCTTCAAAGTAACCTTCTGGATGACCAGAGGGGATACGGGAATAGGACTGCGCGTGTGGGTAGAACGGATCGCGGGCGCGGGAAAGCAGGGTGTTTGGCTGACCGAAACGCCGTACTTCAAGGTAGTTTGGGGCTTCCTGGTCCCAGAGGATCGCGCCTTTGTCGCCGAAGATACGCACCTTAAAAGCGTTGTCATAGCCTGCGGCGACCTGGCTCGTCCAATAGACGCCCTTTGCGCCGCCCTCGTACTCCAGCAGTACCGTGGCGTTGTCGTCGAGGACACGGCCTGGAACAATGGTATCAAGCCGCGCCAGAAGCGATTTGATACGCAAGCCGGTGATATACGAGACCATGTTCTCAATATGCGAGCCAAGATCGCCAATACTGTTGGACTTGCCTGCCATGTTGGGGTTGGTTCGCCATGCCGCCTGCTTGCTCCCTTCATCCTCAGCGCGTACCATGAGCCATTCCTGGGGATACTCGGCGTTGATGTAGCGGACTTTGCCGATTTCGCCGTGCCGCACCAGCTCTCGCGCCTGCTTCACTGTTGGATGGCCTGTGTAGGTATAGGTAACGCAGAACAAAAGGCCATTCTTTTTGGCAAGATCAGCCAGCTCCCGCGCCTCGGCCAGCTCGACACAGAGCGGTTTTTCGCAGACAACTGGAATACCCCGGCTTAAAAACGCCTTAGCCGCCTCATAGTGGCTCGTGTTCGGGGTCGTGATTACCACAAAGTCGATTCGGTCACTCCGTTTTGCCTCTTCCACAGCCATTTCCTCAAACGTCTTGTAGAGCCGCTCCGGTGTAAGCCCCAGAGCCGCGCCTGTTACGAGCGTCTGTTCCGCTGAGTGCGAAAAACAACCGGCCACAATCTCGGCCAAGCCGTCTAGGGCAATTGACTTCCGGTGTACATCCCCTATGAACGACCCAGGCCCACCGCCAACCATGGCATAGCACAACTTCTTTGAAAAGCGTATATCTGAACTTCCTTCAATCATTGTTATAACTCCCAATCTAGTATACCACGAGTCTTGTATGTAGCAAGCTATTGTCCCAGCATCTGAAACAGGTAAGAAAATAAAAAAAAGTATTGCCGGAATAGTAATTTTTAGTATTATAATAATACCAGTGTTTGAGCTGGTAAGGAGGACTATAGATGATTCGAATTGTTATTGTTGATGAGAAGGAGACGGAACAGAAGCTTGTGCAGAAAACATTAGCGTTCCACTCAGATTTTGAAGTTGTTGGATACGGAAAAGACGGTTTTGATGCCCTGACACTCGCGAGCAAGTTAAAACCGGATATCATGATCATGGATACCTGTCTAAGCTATACTAGCGGAATAGAGCTTATTCCGCTAGTAAAAAGCAAGTCCTCGCATACAGCGTTCCTGATCCTTACCTCGCTTACTGAAGAGGCGCAGCTCAGCAAGATAATCAATCTTGGCATTACCGCTTACCTGCTCAAAGAAACAGATATGGATACCTTACCGCTGGCGATAAGAACGCTTCACAAGGGAGGGCATTTCTTTTCACCGAAGGTTCACGACAAGGTGTTCCATACCCTGCTGGACATGATCAAAACGAATAAGGCTTCTGACAAGTCTTCCCTGTTGATGGCTACTACTTGGCCACAGGGATTAGGAAAAACGCGCTCGCAAAAGATGGTGAATGTAAAATTTACCGCTACAGAATTGCGGCTCATTTCTCTGGTCGTGCAAGGTTACTCAAGCGAGGAGATCGCAGACCGTTTATGCCTGAGTGGAGGAACGGTTCGTAATTACCTTTCAGCGATGTTACAAAAGACCGGCCAGCGAAACAGAACCCAGCTTGCCATATTTGCGGTGAATAACGGATTGCTTAGTCAGTCCCGCAACTAAGAGGGTCTCCCATACAGTCCCTTTCATGCTATACTTCTGACTTGTTCGGGAATTTGGTTAGCTCCCGAACAAGTCTATACTAAAATTTTTAAGGAGTGTTGTGTGAAAACAGTATGTGGTATTGATTTGGGAACCCAGAGCTGCAAGGTTCTGATTTACGATTATGAGGCGAAAACGGTTCTGGCCCGTTCTCAGACGCCTGTTGACATGATATCGGAGAATGATGGAACCAGAGAGCAGAAAGCTGAATGGTACGACGCCGCGCTGAAAAGCTGTTTTGATAAGATTGACGCGGGTCTCAAGGCTACGGTCGCGGCAATCGGAATTTCCGGCCATCAGCACAGTTTTGTTCCGCTTGACGCGGCGGGGAAGCCGCTCTACAACGTCAAGCTCTGGTGCGATACATCAACCGCCGCCGAGTGCGAGCAGATTACCGGCGCGGCGGGTGGTGAGGACGCACTCATCGCCGAAACCGGCCTCCCTATGCGACCCGGGTACACGGCCCCCAAGGTACAGTGGCTCAAAAACCACAAGCCTGAACTCTTCGCCAAACTGCGGCATATCCTGCTTCCCCATGACTATCTCAACTTCCTACTCACCGGCGAGTACACGGCGGAATACGGCGACGCTTCAGGAACCGCGCTCTTTGATGTGCGTAAACGTGAATGGTCAAAAAAGGTCTGCAACCTCATTGATCCAGCGGTCATTGGGTATCTGCCCAGGCTTGTTGAACCGGGCGCTATCGCCGGAAAGGTGTCAGAGACAGCGGCGGCATCCTTCGGACTACCGGTCGGCGCACTGGTGGCAAGCGGCGGCGGGGACAACATGATGGGCGCGATTGGAACAGGCGCAGTTAAAGACGGCTTTCTCACCATGAGTCTGGGAACCTCTGGCACCCTTTTCGGCTTTTCCAACACGCCGGTTATCGATCCCTCTGGGAACCTCGCAGCGTTCTGTTCCTCAAGCGGCGGCTGGCTTCCTCTGCTTTGCACCATGAACTGCACTGTGGCAAGCGAGGAGTTTCGTGCGCTCTTTGGCCTTGACGTAAAGGCTTTTGATGCGGAAGCCGCGAAAGCGTCCATTGGCGCGGATGGCATGGTCATCCTGCCGTTTTTCAACGGGGAACGCACCCCAAATTTGCCCAATGGCAGGGCCAGTGTTAATGGCGCCACCAGCGCAAACTTCAAGCGCGAAAACCTCGCACGCGCCAGTCTTGAGGCCGCAATCTTCGGTATGCGTATCGGTATGGAAGGCTTTAGCGAACTTGGCTTCAAGGCCCGGGAAATCCGGCTCATAGGCGGCGGCGCAAAAAGCAAAATATGGCAGAGCATCGCGGCCAATGTGATGAACCTGCCAGTCCGCGTCCCCAAAAGCGACGAAGCCGCTGCTATGGGCGGCGCAATCCAGGCGCTCTGGACCCTTACACCAGCCGTATCAATCGAATCGCTTGTTGATGAACACGTTGTTCTTGACAACGGCGCAATAGCCACACCTGACCCGGATTCGGTTACCGCGTACAACGCCGCGTATCAGGAATACGCAAAGTATTTAGCCGCACTAGGCCCGCTGTATACATAATTAACCACAAAGATCAGAGGCGCGGCCATGCTGCGCCTCTGTCAAAGGAATCGGATGATGACTATCAAACAGGCAATTACTGAAGGAAAAACAAGCGTAGGGATTGAATTAGGTTCAACCCGCATCAAGGCCGTGTTAGTTGACACAAGCGCGGCGCAACACGCGCCCATTGCGTCAGGCGCGTGCGATTGGGAAAACCGTCTGGAAAACAACGTGTGGACCTATCGCCTTGACGACGTGTGGAAAGGGATACAGTCCAGTGTTCAGGCGCTTGCCAGCGATGTGCAGCGCCGTTACGGGACGCCGCTTATAAGCACGGGCGCCATCGGCATTTCCGCGATGATGCACGGCTATCTCGTATTCGATAAAGCAGGCGTACAGCTCACGCCTTTCCGCACTTGGCGCAACACCATGACCGACAAAGCGGCGCAGGCCCTTACCGAAAAATTCCAGTTTAACATCCCGCAACGCTGGAGCATTGCCCATCTGTATCAGGCCATGCTGAACCGTGAAACCCACGTCCCAAACATAGCGTTCATCACCACACTTGCTGGATATGTGCATTGGCGCTTAACCGGTCAAAAAGCACTTGGTATTGGAGACGCTTCCGGCATGTTTCCGATAGACAGCGCCATAAACGATTATCATCAGGGAATGTTGCGGCAATTCGACGAACTGACGCAAGATGTTGACTGGAAGCTAAAAGACATACTCCCCACAGTTCTTTGCGCTGGCGAGAGAGCGGGCGCACTCACTCCCGAAGGCGCGAACTTACTCGATCCCTCCGGCAGTCTGCAAGCAGGCATTCCGTTCTGCCCGCCCGAAGGCGACGCCGGAACCGGCATGGTGGCAACCAACAGCGTGAAGGAACGCACCGGTAATGTTTCAGCCGGCACTTCGATATTCGCAATGCTTGTGCTGGAAAAACCACTGGCAAAAGTCTGGACAGAAATTGATATGGTAACAACGCCGTCAGGAAAACCAGTGGCAATGGTGCATTGCAATAACTGTACCTCAGACCTCGACGCCTGGGTTAAGTTATTTTCAGAGCTAACCACGCTTATTGGCGCGAACATCGAAAAGCCCGCGCTGTACGATGCCCTGTATTACAAGGCTCTGGAAGGCGACGCTGATTGCGGCGGCCTTGTGTCCTACAACTATTATGGCGGCGAACCAATTACTGTGATGGAACAGGGACGCCCGCTCCTTGTCCGCCTGCCTGACAGCCATTTTACGCTGGCAAATTTCATGCGCGCCACGCTTTTTTCCACAATGGCAACGCTCAAGCTCGGCATGGACATACTTACTGAACAGGAGCAGGCGCGCCTTGATAATCTGCTGGGACATGGTGGCTTATTCAAAACAAAAGGTGTGGGGCAGCGGCTTTTGGCAGCGGCGTTGAATGTACCGGTTACGGTGATGGAGTCCGCCGGTGAGGGCGGGGCTTGGGGCATAGGGCTTCTTGCGGCGTATATGCTGGAAAAGGGCGCGGAAGAGCCGCTTGAGTCCTACCTTGCTGAAAAGGTATTCGCCAACAATACAGGCTCGCGTCTGGAGCCTGATCCAAAAGACGAGACAGGTTTCACGGCGTTTATAAAACGATATAAAGCCGGCCTTGCGATTGAGCGGATCGCTGTAGAAAGTTTGCGGTAACTATTCAGTCGATCTAAGGATGCGTTCAAGAACAATACCTCACTAAGCGCGGCGCAGGAACAAAAAGGCGCTTGAAACCCCTCAGCCGTACGGTCAGGAGTGAGCTGACCGTACGGTTAAGATACTCGGAACCGGTCGGTTTACGCGCCTCAGAACAAAGACGGTCTAGTTTACAATCCAGATAAAGAACGAAGGGAGTCCGCCGCTCACGTGCGCCTATTCTCTAGAGAGGGCGTTATGAACATGGACTATATCCGCAACGAGAATACCTCTTGTATAAATGTTAATATATGGTATTATTCTTTTATGAGTTATGCTAAAGCAACCCTAAGCGCGGATCACACGCCACACGCCACACGCCACACGCCACACGCCACACGCCACACGCCACACGCCACACGCCACACGCCACACGCCACACGCCACACGCCACACGCCACACGCCACACGCCACACG
>JAISAE010000054.1 GCA_031266875.1 Treponema sp. | reverse complement strand
CACTTTGAATAGAGCGGTTCAAGCACTTTGAATAGAGCGGTTCAAGCACTTTGAATAGAGCGGTTCAAGCACTTTGAATAGAGCGGTTCAAGCACTTTGAATAGAGCGGTTCAAGCACCTTGAACAGGACTATTCAAACACCTCAAACCTAAAGGGGGACAGGAACCGTCGCGGTGAGCAGGCGGTCGAAGATGGCGGTGCGGGGGACTTTCAGGAACTTGCTGCCACCGCCTGCGTACTGGGTGACTACTTCCAGCCGGTAGGTGCCGGTAACAAGCGCGGGGATGACGATGAGGAGGTGGGCGTTGAGGTTCTCCACGATGTCTGCGGCATCCACCTTGATCCGCGAGCCGTCCGCCTCGTTCACGAAATACACGCCGCAGGTGGGGTCGTCGCCCTCCACCTTCAGCTTGCCGCCAGTGATCCGTGCGTTGCGTCCGGGGGTCAACAGGTCGTTGACGCTATGGGTCCGCAGGTCCGTAACCTCGGCGATGAACGAGCCGGATTCCGCCTTGCCCAGAATGTCCACGCTCACCATGCCCAGTTCTTTACGCAGCTCTACGCCGGGCCGGAACTCCACCGTAATCGTGTGCTTCGCGGGGTCAAAGCCCTCCGTGGGGCCGGTAAAAACGCCCTTGACGTGGATCGAGGCGCTGTACCAGGACGTGTTCACCGAGAACCCGTCGCAGAGCCGGTAGGCCATCTCCTTGTGGAATAGCTCCACTGCGTGTTCCATTGCCGACGCTTTAATGTCCGCGCCGCCGCGCTCCTCCGCCGATTGGCAAATGTCTCCGAGGGAGAGCGTCCGTTCCGCGCTGACCCGCGCCGTGTAATCGTTCTTGTCATCCGTCAGCTGGTTCTCGTAGAGCAACGCCTTGATTGTGTGTAATACCGCCATAGTTCCTCCAAAATTATTTCTGTTGAATGTGCTACAGGACATTCCCCTGCCACTGTTCCATTACGGCTGCCTGCCAGTCAAGTAGCCGTTGGAACAGATGATGAGCTATATAAGAAGCTCAAGAGCCGTGTGTATAAAAACACGGCTCTTGAGCCTTATTCCCAGCCGCCTTCCGCGCCGCTTTTCGCGCTGTACAAGGTTTCGTCCTTTTCCACCGTGCTGTCGCGCTTCTTGCTGCCGGATACTACATACACCGCGTGGCCAGTGCCGCTGCTGGCGGTGTTTTTCGACCCAGCGCCCGCGTCTGACCCGTAAATGACGCCACCCGAGGCTTTGATGATCGTGCCAGAGTTATCTACATGTACCCCACCGCCGATCTTGGCGGAATTGTTGCTCACTTCTCCGCCGCTCATCGTAAAGGTGCCGCGGACGTTCACCCCGCCGCCGCTGTTGGCGGATGTATTGCCACTGACCACACCGCCGGTCATGGTAAACGTGCCGTGTAGAAATACCCCGCCACCTTGCTTGCTGGCTCTATTGCCGCTGACCACGCCGCCGGTCATGGTAAAGGTTCCCGAAACATACACCCCACCGCCCCAAGAGGCGGTATTGCCGCTGATCTCCCCGCCACTCATCGTAAACGTGCCACCGCTGTTTACAACCACCCCGCCGCCATTGCCACCGCCGCCATTGTTATTGCCGCTTATCTTCGCGCCGTCGTTCATCTCCAGTTTCCCGCCGCTATTCACCGCGACCAGCAGAGACGAATTGTTGCTCAGCCCCTCCAGAGTGATATTGTCGCCAAGTTTCAGCGTTACGCCGCTTCCCAGGGTAAAGAGCGAGCCTTTTGAACTCAGGCTGACTATCTGCTCCACCGCGTCCCCCTTGAGGGTGATGCTCACCGCCGCGCCGCCATAGGAAAGCGTGGTCGGCGCAAAAGACTCGTCCGCGTTTAAGGTGATGGTATACGCTTCGCCTGCTTCCGCGCCGCTTATCAAGGCTAAGGCATCTTCAAGGGAGTAGCCGGAAAGTGTCTCCGGTATCCACTTGGAGTAGAAAGCCTTGTCCCCGGTACTGCCCACGGGAATCCTGGTAACCGCGCTGCCGCTGAAGTCCGCCTGCTCATACCAGCCCTTAAAGTAGTAGCCATCACGAGGAAGCGGCGCGGCGAGCGTTACCGCCGTGGCTATCTGGTAATGATCGGGCGACATGGTCCCGTCCGGTACATGGTAGCTTATGGTATAGGTGAGATTTAAGTCTTTCTGGAGCAGAGTGTAGGTCTTCGCGCTTTCCAGATTCGCCCACACATAGACTATCTCGGAAACCACGCCGAGGAGCTTGTCGTCTTCATTGAACAACCTGATACTGAAATAATATTCCCCCGCGTTAAAGGCTTCCTTAAAGACAATCCTGCCGTTGTTATCCGGCGCGATAGGAGACCCATGCTCAATCCCGTCCTTAAAAACCTTTGCCTCTGTTATGCCAGACCCGGCGGGCAGTTCAATGACGAGATTGACGGTTCCCTCCCCGCTCTCAACCGACGCGACTTCAAACGCGAGGATGTTCTCTCCCTCAAGGCTGATAGCCTTGTCCTCTATGCTCCCGCTGAGCGCGAGGACGCCAGCTCTGACGCCCGTAAGGGTGAAGCTCCACGTCCCCGGCTCAAGGGCGATTGTCGTGTTCTCATCAAGCGTGGTAAACACGAGCAGCGAGTCTTCTTGGTTCCCCGCTTTCGCGCCGAGCAGCTCCCACGAGTCCACGTATTCCAACCCGACGGTAGGCATCACCGTGCGCCCCCACATTCCCACGCGGACGCTCACCAGCGCCTTTTCGTCAGGCGCCGCCACAACCACCGGCGCTGGCTCCGGGCCTAACACCTCGCACGCGGTAAAAAGCGTTGCCAGGGAAACCAAGACACAGAGCGCACTCATGCGTATCACCTTCGTGTTCATGTTGTCTCTCCTTTTCATATAAACCTCCTTAAAACGTTCCGTTTAATGTATAGCGCCGCCCTTGCGGGACAGCTTCTTCAAGCCGCGTCCACGGCGCGGAATCCCAGGGAAACAAAAGCCCGCGTTCCTGACCGGAGACACGCGAGAAGAGAAGTAATGGTAAAGAAGGTGAATATAGACTGTTAGGGGCTTGACACGGGTTACACGCGCCCCATAATCACGGGCGACGGGCGACGGGCGACGGGCGACGGGCGACGGGCGACGGGCGACGGGCGACGGGCGACGGGCGACGGGCGACGGGCGACGGGCGACGGGCGACGGGCGACGGGCGACGGGGTGAGGTATGTGTTGGTGTGTAACCGCCTGTCGTTCATAGGTGAGGTAGGTATACCATAAAGCGAAAGGATATGCAAGGAGCTAGGTAATACATTCGGGCATGGTTAGAGTCGCTCTCACCCATAGTGGGGAGAGCTTCCCCCACATAGTGGGGAGACGTTCCCCCGCGTAGTGGGAAGCCGCTCCCCCACATAGGTGAGTACACCACTCACGCATAGGTGAGGGGATCACTCACCTATGCGTGAGTGGTAAAGCGCCTTTCCTTTAGGAACTCGGCGAACTCAAGTTACCTATAGCAGCTTGCTCAATTCCGCGATGCGTTGTTCTGCCTCAACAATGCACGTCTCAAGGTCCGCGATGGCAAGCTCACACTCGGCGATACGGCGGCGCTGATCCTTTATTGACTTGCAATGACGGGCGATTTCTTCCTTTTCCTCGTCAATGGCAATAGCTGCTTTAAGGCTGGCAATACGGGTCTCAATGTCTCGCACCTTTTCACGGGCAAGCATGATCTTGTCAAGGAACGTGGTCTCGTCGTCGCTCAGGCTTGTTTCCAGTACATCCAGCTTACCGGCACACGCGGCGTCTGCGATTTCTCTTCCAGCCTTGCCATAGAGCGCGTGAATCCCGTCATGGAGCTGGGCAATGTATTTTTCAAGCGACTTAATGTGCCTTGAAGGATTACCTTCTTTACTAAACGTTTCATCAATCTTACCACGCTCCATTTTTAAGGCTGTAAGCTCATCAGCAAGAATACTCTTCTGAGACCGCAGTTCCTCAACCTCAATGGCCAAGTCCCTCAGTTTTTCATTCCCTGTTGGATTATCAGCAAGCGTAAAGTTTTCACCAGTCGCCTCACAGAGCCTGCGAATCTGCTCCTGATTCTTCCCCAGCGAGGACCGGAGCGCCACGCCCTGCACGTTTTTCCCGATTCGGGAAAAGATGCTGATCTTTTCACCTTCTTTGTCCACAAGGCCGCCAAGTTTGGTCTCCAGTTCCTGAATCTTGGCCAGAATCGCCTCAAGCTCGGTTTGATACAACTGGCTGTAACCAATCAAGTCAGGTTCAGCAAGAATTCCCCCGCCCAACGTCGTATGCTGCTCCACAAGTTTCTTTGATTGCGCGACCAGTAACTTCTCATTCTTGTCTATCGCCGTCTCGACTACCTTCAGGCGCTGGACGTCAGCCTCAATCCGCTTAATGTATTCCTCTACATCAGCGATTTCTGAGAGCAAACGCAGGTATTCAGTAACATGTTCCCAGCGCGTTGATTCTCCATCTCGATGAAGCCTCTCCAGAAGCATCTCGCCTACATTGTTCTCAAGCTGAAGTAAGCCTTGGGTTTCGCTCCGTTTCTCGTCTTCTAACTCTTTGAGGGTTTTCTTTCGTTCATCCATACCTTTCTCCAAATAAAATAATAGACAGAATCGCCGTAAAATCAGCGTTTGGCCAGATGGCGCAGGCGGCTTTCATGATTGGCGCGTAGCACCGAGTCAGCGATACCTTCGCCGTCAAGGGCGTTTGCGTGGAGCAGTTCCTCGCGTTTGCCCTGGGACACAAAGTGTTCAGGGATGCCGAGCGTGAGAATACGGGCAATACAGCGCCGCCGCTGGGCAAGTTCCGAGGCGTATTCCCCAAAACCGCCTTCCCGTACCCCTTCCTCAATAAACACGACCAATTCATAGTTGTTTAGAATATCAATAAGGTATTCTTCGTCAACCGGCTTGAGAAAACGCAGATTATATAGGTCAGTGGGTATCCGTTTCTGTTCAAGCCGCGCTGCCGCGTCCAGCGTTTCAAGGTAGAGGCTGCCGGAAAACGCGAGGCAGATCGATGCGTTCCACTTCCGCAGGAAAACACCCCGCCCAAGCTGTAATGGCATGGCAAACTCCTGCCCCGCAAGCGGGCAAAACGCCTTGGGATAACGAATCACGCAGGGGCTGTCGATACGCAGCGCCCACGCGAGCATCATGGAAAGTTCCACACTGTCCGCCGGCGACAGAAGCGTCATATTGGGAACCATGCGGAAGAGGGCAATGTCAAACACGCCTTGATGGGTAAGCCCGTCATCGCTGACAAAGCCCGCGCGGTCTAAGGCAAAAGTTACGCCGAGGTTTTGCAGGGCCACATCATGAATAACCTCGTCCAAAGCCCTCTGCATAAACGTTGAATACACCGCAACTACCGGCTTGAGTCCCTTAGCGGCAAGTCCAGCGGCAAACGTAACCGCGTGTTCCTCAGCAATACCCACGTCAAAGAAGCGACCGGGAAACGCGGCCTTGAATGTTGAAAGACCAGTTCCTTTTTCCATGGCTGCCGTGATCGCCAGCACCCGCTCATCCCTGTGTCCCTGCTCAAGCATGGCTCTGGAAAAAGCCTCGGTGAAACTGGTTTTGCCGCGCTGGTTACTCTGTTCTTTCCGGCGGTGTACATGGGCGTTATCAAGGGCCGCGTCACGATTCCTGATAAGCGCCGGCCCCTTAACCAGCCCTTTGCTCACCGAAAACGAGGAAACCCCATGATACGCGCCCGGATCTTCCTCAGCAAACTTATAGCCATTGCCCTTGCGCGTAATCACATGAACCACAACAGGCCGATCCAGCTTTCGTACATCACGCAAAACCTGCTCAAGCCGCTGAATGTGATGACCTTCAATCGGCCCCACATACTCAAACCCCAAGTCCACAAAAAAGTTGTCAGTATAGAAAACCGCCTTGACCGCACGTTTGAGCCTGACAACAATATTAAAAACGAATTCCCCGACGCAGGGGATACGCTTCACCAGCGAATCAAACTTGTAGCGAAACGCCTGATAACGCGCTGTCATTGACAAACGGCTAAGATACTTAGAAATTCCCCCCACACTACGCCCAATAGACATCTTGTTATCATTAAGGATGACGATGAGCGGCAGGCCAAGCTGCCCGGCGTGCGAAAACGCCTCATAAGCAAGGCCCCCGGAAAGCGCCCCGTCCCCAATAATAGCAACAACACGGTTATGCGCGTCCTGTATCCGGTCCCCAGCCAGTAGACCCAGGGCTGCGGAAATCGAGGTTGAGGCATGGCCAGTATCAAAGGCATCGTGCGGACTTTCAGCGCGTTTGGGAAAACCAGCAAGCCCACCCGCCTGCCTCAGCGTGGAAAACCGGCTGTATCTGCCGGTGAGCAGCTTGTGGGTATAGCACTGATGCCCCACATCCCAAACAAACTTATCACGCGGCGAGTCAAACACCCGATGCAGGGCTATCGTAAGCTCCACCACGCCTAGGTTGGACGCCAAATGCCCGCCATTTTTACTCACTGTGGTCATAATCACGTTACGAATCTCTGCAGCCAACTGCTTAAGCTCATGGGCGGATAAAGTTTTAAGGTCAGAGGGGTCTTGGATGTGAGACAAGATTGATTCACTGGACATATTGTTAAAAAACATACAGTCTTTTCTAAAAAATAACTATGGAGGCCTTATGATTACTTTAGCCGGAAGGCTATATGAACTGAAATGTGGGGTTGGTGGGAACCGTGAAAAACAACGATTCGAATGGAGCTTTGGTATGCCCCAGGAACTGATTTACCACGTTACCATGCCGGGACCCGCGATACGCCGTATTCTCGGCGAGCTTGGCTTCGCGGTGAACCTCAACGAAGCGCACAACCACGAGTATGATCTCGAAATTGGCGAGGCATTGGCTGTTTTGGAGAAAAGCCTGAGCGCACACGGTGTTCTTCCCAATGACGCTTGCGCTGAGGCTGAACAGCAGCTCCTGCCGCTCAAAGACGTAGCGCGGCAATACACGGTTTTATGCGCAGCCCATGCTCATATCGACATGAACTGGATGTGGAGCTGGCAGGAAACCGTGGCCGCCACGCTTGCCACCTTCCGTACTATGCTTACGATGATGGATGAGTACCCTGATTTCCACTTCTCTCAATCACAGGCCTCAGTCTATCGCATTGTAGAAGAGTACGACCCTGAGCTAATGGCAGACATAAAGCGGCGTATCCGCGAGGGACGCTGGGAAGTGAGCGCTTCAGCGTGGGTGGAAACCGACAAGAATATGCCGTGTACTGAATCGCTTTTGCGGCATATCCGTTTAACCAAGACCTACCTTGAGTCAGTCTGGGGCGTTGATCCCGCGTCCCTGAACATCGACTTCTCACCTGACACCTTTGGGCACAGCGTGAATATCCCGGAAATCGACAACTACGGCGGCGTGCGTTACCTCTACCACTGTCGCGGCTTTACCGAGCGCCATGTGCTGTACCGCTGGCAGGCTCCTTCAGGCGCGGAACTGCTGGCGCACTGCGAGCCGTACTGGTACAACGGCGGGATAAGCGCGGACATCGCGCTTGGCGTACCAGAGCTTGCCTCGCTTGCGGGTGGTTTACGCACATCGCTTACCGTGTACGGCGTAGGTGACCACGGCGGCGGCCCCACGCGGCGCGACATTGAGCAGATTATCGAAATGCAGGACTGGCCGGTGTTCCCGCAGCTGCGTTTTGGCACGTTTGCCGAATACTTCAGAGCAACGGAAACAGTTCGGGACAAGGTTCCAGTGATCAATGGGGAGATCAACTTCTTTGCCACTGGCTGTTACACCACCCAAAGCCGTATCAAGCTAGGGAATCGACATTCCGAGCCTGCCCTGCTGGACGCCGAAGGACTTGACGCCATGTCCGCGCTTCTCACTGGCAAACGCTATCCAGCGCAAAAGTTTGAGGCCGCGTGGCAAAAGGTTCTGTTTACCCACTTCCACGATATTATTACCGGTTCCTGTGTACGCGACAGCCGCGAACACGCGATGGGCCTTTACTCCGAAGCCTTAGCAGTGTCTGGCACTGCGCGTGAGAAGGCGGCGCGGTCAATCGCCGCGGCGATTGACACCTCAATGATCGAGGCGGACGATGACGCCGGAACCCAGTCTGAAGGCGCGGGCGCGGGCTATGGGCTTGAGCATTTCAGTGGCTCGCCGAATCCTGAGCGCGGCAGGGGCAAGACGCGGGTCTACCATGTGTTTAACCCCAGCGCCCACACACGACGGGAAATGCTTGAGTTCACGGTCTGGGACTGGCCATACGACTTACATCGCGCCAGCGTACAGGATCACGCTGGAAATGCCCTGCGGTTTCAGCTTCTGGATACTGAACTCCAGCGTTACTGGGATCATCAGTACATTCGCTTCCTTGCCCAGGTGGAAGTCCCCGCGTTTGGTTATACCACTGTGGTATTCCGCGAAGCCGGGCTGGGGAATGCTTATCCTCACTATACCCATGCCTTCCCTCGTTCAGAGCCCGCGCATGGCCCCATTACCCTAGAAAACGCCTTTTTGAAGGCGGAATTCGATCCGCAGACTGGTGATCTGCGTTCCCTTATCGATAAAACAAGTGGTGAGGAACAACTTGCCCGCGACAAAACAGCCGGTCTGGTACTCAGCCGGGCTGAGAAGGCGAGTAACAACGCATGGCAGATCGGACGCTATCTTGGCCGTGAGTATCTGACACCCACGCGGATACGCCCCTTCACCGGGAATGTCCTGCGTAACGGGCTTGAGGTGGAGGGAACCTTGCTTGGTTCAAGCGTCAAAACCCAGATTACGCTAGACGCGGATGCTCACGCCCTTGCCTACCAGTTCACCATCATCTGGAACGAGGCCGCAGACGCTCATAAAAACGTGCCAATACTCCGCTTCTGTCTGCCGCTTGCCCATGAACCCGAAGCCTACCAGTCCGACGTACCCGCTGGCGTGTTAAACCGCCAGAGCGCGTATCAGGACATACCCGGTCTGCAATACACCGCCGCGCTCTTCAGAAACAACAGCAGCTTTGCTGCCAGCAACAACGCGCTTACTGGCAGCAGCAAAGCCAGCGGCGACAACGCGCTTACTGACAGCAGCAAAGCTGTCAGCGACAACAGGCTTACTAACAGCGGCAAAGCTACCAGCGCCAATGGGCTTACTGACGACAGTAGCAAAGCCAGCGACGACAACGGACGTACTGGTAGCAGCAACGCTGCCAGCAACAACGCGCTTACTGGCAGCGGCAAAGCTGACGGCGACGACAACGGGCTTACTAACAGCGACAAAGCTGTCAGCGACAACAGACTTACTAGCGGCAGCAAAGCTGACGGCGACAACGCGCTTGCTCTCATCACCGACTGCAAGTATGGGTATCGCGGCTGTGAGGCGGAACTGAGCGCGACGCTCATCAACACCGCGAACAGTCCAGACCTTTTCCCAGAGCGGGGCGAGCATAGAATCCGCCTCTGGGTCGCGTTGGCCACGTCAGACCCAAAGGCGCTCATTGAGGCTGCGGGCGATCTGTGCCGCAGCCTGAGCATTGTTTCTGGCCAGCCGCGCCAGCGCGGAGCCTTAGCGCCCACACGAGAGCTGCTCAAGCTGGACGCGACAAGCGCCATACTGAGTTCCGTCAGCCTGAGCGATGATGGCGCGCTCCTCCTCCGCTTATACGAAACCGCCGGCAAACGCGACACGGTGTCTATAAGCCTGCCGCTGCCTGTCAGCGGCGCGGAATTCGTCGGCCTTGATGAGCACGTATCCGCCGGCGCTATTGCCGCGCAAGACAGCGCCATCCGCTTTGAGCTACCTCCGCACACGATTCGTACGGTAAAACTACGGTTCTAGCCGCCATCTATGGTTACGGCGGGCGCGGCATCAATAGCAAAGCTATCCCGCCCGCCCGCCGTAACGCTTTAGTTCCTGAGCTTGCCGAAGTGAGGCTCAGGAACTGAGCGGCTTCACAGCAATAGGCATTGGCTTTCTTCTCAGTTATTATTCTTACTACAAATGGTACACAATCCTCTTACCTCCAATACCTAAGAGCTTGGTATACTATAGCTAATCCTCTTACCTCCAATACCTAAGAGCTTGACCTTCAATATATTATTGCATTACCTACTATACCTAAGCCTTTCATATACTATACCTAAGCCTCTTATCTACTATAGCTAAACATCTTGCCTACTATACCTAAGAGCTTGGTGTACTATACATAAGCCTCTTATCTACTATAGCTAAGCTTCGTACCTCCAATATCTAAGAGCCTGACCTTCAATATCTTACGGCCTTACCTACTATACCTAAGCCTATTATCTACTATACCTAAACCTATTCCTTGTTTACGGATAAACTAATTGAATACGGCCAAACGGCACATAAAACAGGCCTATACACGCGCCTTCGTATATACCACCCACGCCGGAAGTATATACGAAAAGCCCGCCGTGCTGTCTATCAGCACGGCGGGGGCATTGACGGGTGAACCGCAAGACATACTATACGCTTTATGCGCTCTATTCCCCGCTTATCAGGCGGCGGATTTTGGCGCCGCTTGCGATGTCGTCAAGGATTTTGGTTTCTTCCGCCAGCATTGCTTTGTGGTATTCCTTCTCGCGGCGTTCCTT
>JAISAE010000045.1 GCA_031266875.1 Treponema sp. | reverse complement strand
TCGTTGTCCAGAGGCGCGTTACTCGCGTCTGAGCGGTGCGCGGCTTGGGGCGGAGCGGTGTCTACCTCGTAGTCCAGAGGCGCGTTACTCGCGTCTGAGCGGTGCGCGGCTTGGGGCGGAGCGGTGCCTACTTCGTTGTCCAGGGGTGCGCGGCTCGCGTCTGAGCGGTGCGCATCTCGTGGCGGAGCGGCGCCTACTTCGTTGTCCAGGGGTGTGCGGCTCGCGTCTGAGCGGTGCGCATCTCGTGGCGGAGCGGCGCCTACGTCGTTGTCCAGGGGTGTGCGGCTTGTGGCGGAGCGGTGCGCGGCTTGTGGCGGAGAGACACCTACCCCGTTGTCCAGAGGCACGCGGCTTGCGTCTGAGCGGTGCGCGGCTTGTGGCGGAGCGGTGTCTACCTCGTTGTCCAGAGGTACGCGGCTTGCGTCTGAGCGGTGCGCGGCTTGTGGCGGAGAGACACCTACCTCGTTGTCCAGAGGTACGCGGCTCGCGTCTGAGCGGTGCGCAGCTTGTGGCGGAGCGGCGCCTACCTCGTTGTCCAGAGGCGTGCGGCTTGCGTCTGAGCGGTGCGCGGCTTGTGGCGGAGCGGCGCGTAGCTCGTTGTCCAGAGGTACGTTACTCGCGGCGGAGGAGCCCGCGACTTGAGTCGACTCGTCGCGCCGTAGTCCCAGCATATACGCGCCGATGAGTTCCCGCAGGCCGGCGTCTGGCGAACAAGTGTCCAGTTCAGCCACGATAGACCCTCGATACAGCACCAGTACCCGATCCGCCAGGGCAATGATCTCGTCAAGGTTTGACGAAAGAAGGAGAATCGCTACACCTTTTTGCCGAAGCTCGGTCATTCGATCATAAACGGCGTTACTTGCCGCCACATCAAGTCCCCAGGTTGGCTTGGAGAACACGATGTAGTCTCCGCCGCGTTCCAGCAGGTCGATTTCCCGCGCCAGAATCAGCTTCTGTATGTTGCCGCCGGACAGCGAGCCTATTCGCAGGCTTTCATTACCGCGTATGGTAAAGCGATCAAAGAGCGCGTGGCAAAAGCGCGAGATGGCCGCTCGATCCAAAATGCCGTGTCGCGTCAGTTCCCGCCGCCGGACAATCATGATGTTTTCACTGATCAGCGCCTGCGTTACGCTTCCCACATTGAGGCGATCCGCCGGTACATAGGCAAGGTTACGTTTACGCAGGCTTTCAGCGTTCAGGCGGGAGATGTCTACTCCTTTATGACTAATAAGGCCGGAGCTGCTGGGCAAAAGTCCGCCCAGCACGGCTTCCAGTTCCTCAAGCCCGTTGTTTCCCGCGCCGACAAATGCCAGAATTTCGCCGCCATGCGCTGTAAAGCTCAATTCGTTAAGCAGCGGTTGTTCCTGTCTCCGTCGTTTCACCGTAACCTTGTTAAATGAAAGAACCGTTTTTTTCTGCGCGGCTTGCGGAGGCGCGTCCTCTTGGGACACGGTCTGCCGGGTTTCGTTTATATCGCGCCCAAGCATAAGCTGGGAGATTTCGTACTCAGTAACGCAGGCAGTTTCGCGGAGCGCCACGAGTTCGCCTTTACGCATCACGGCAACACGGTCGGATATGCGCTTGATTTCGCTGAGTTTGTGGGTGATGAGGATGAGGGATTTGCCAGCTTTGGCAAGGAGCCGGAGCGTCTGGAATAGGGAAACTGTTTCTTGCTCGGTTAGAGCGGCGCTTGGCTCATCGAGAATGAGGATGTCCGCGTTCCGGTAAAGCAGTTTGACAATCTCAACCTGTTGCAGTTGTCCCACAGAAAGCCCGGACACGCGGTCGTTGGCCTTAATCGAAAACTCATGCGCCTTGATGAGCGCGTTTACCTGTTTCACCGCTGTCTTAAAGTCGTAGACAAAGCCCCCTTTCACCGGCTCACGTCCCATAACCACGTTTTCCGCCACACTGAAGTCTGGGAACAGCATGAAATGCTGGTGAACCATGCCGATGCCCAGGCGTGCGGCGCCAAGCGGCGAAGTGATTGACACCGGATTTCCCATGACGAAGATTTCCCCCTGCGCTGGCTGGATGAACCCGCTCAGGACTTTCATAAGGCTGGTTTTGCCTGCCCCGTTTTCACCAACGAGGCAGAGAATCTCGCCGGTACGGAGCGAGAGACTCACATTGCGGTTTGCCATGAAATGATCAGCGGGGTAGATCGTAGTGATCTCCCGCAATTCAAGCGCATACGTCAAATCAATACTCCAAGCTATTCACGGTGTCTGGCACGTCTGGCACTATGCGTATTTACTTCACGCCTATGGCGTTGCCACACGTCTCTGACACCATGCTTACAGGTGGGGAACAGTATAAGCGATGCGACCGGAGCGCAGGTCTTCCATAAATGTGGCAAAACTGCTTCTCACGCTTTCAGGCAGGGCTTCGATGTACAGTGGGTCGTCGGCAATGAATTCCAGATAGCCCTCTTTCAGACCCACTGTTTTTGCGCTCCCATACTGTATGGTTCCAGCCAGTGCCTCAGCCAGTATCTCCTCAACAAGCTGGCGCTGTCTCATAAGGCCGCAACCCACTATCACGCCTGGGGCAGAGGCATACTCGTTAGTATTATGGAAGACAACGTAAGCCCCGCGCTCCCGCGCCGTGTTGATAAGCCCGGCTGTGGCCCCGCCTGCGATGGACGCGAACACGTCAACGCCCGCATCCATCATGCTGGACGCGAGTTCAGCGGCTTTGTTCGCGTCATACCAGTTTCCGATAATCCGCGTATCAAGCGTGATATCCGGGTCAACCATCCGCGCCCCGTCGAGAAAGCCCGGCACAATCTGCCGAGTCAGCAGCGGGTATTCTTGCGCCGCGATGAAACCGATGCGCTTGCTGTCATTCGCGTGGGGCATGGCGCTAGTTGTAACAAGGCCGGCCAGATAGCCGAGGTAAAGGGACTGCTCATACTGGTTATACAGGTAGGTACTGATCTGGGGATGGCCGGCGAGTTCCGCGTCGGTGATGATGAACTTCTGCTTAGGAAACTTCTGTGCCACATTTTCACAGATTTCCGGCAGCGAGGGGTTTGAACCAAGAACAAGGTTATACTCCCCGCTTGCCACGAGGGAAGTAAGCTGTTCTTCCCATGTGGCCTGATTAAACTGCGCCTCGTAGACCTTTATAGTAACACCGTCGTGGGTGGCGGCAAAATCTTGCGCGCCTTGTACGAGTAACTCGTAGGGCGGGCTTCCGGCGACAACGCCGGTGATGTAGACGAGTACAGACAGTGACGCCGGAGCCGGAGTCTGGGTTACGCTTCGTGCGCCGGACGCGAACAGTGGCCGGCTGAAAAGCAGGGCGATTGTAAGCGATAATAATGTTTTGAATTTCATGCTGTAAACTCCTTGGTTAATTGAATTTTTTACTAGCTTTGTTTACTATACTCATATAAGCATATAATTTTCTATACTCCGGAGCTGATACGGGGATGGGGAGGTTGAGATGTATAGTGTTCCAATAGCGTATTTGCTCTGGTTCCTTGGTGGTTGTGGGATTTTTGGTCTCCATCGCTTCTATCTGGGTAAGATTCCTTCAGGTATACTCTGGGCCTGTACTGGCGGTCTGGGCATGATAGGCGCGATTTACGATTTCTTCACCTTGCCTCGTCAGGTACAGGAAGCGAATCTCAAGAGGGCCATCCTGTCCCCCAATCAGGTTCACATTCACCACTATGGCGAGCCGTGGGTTGACATTAGTATCGGGGGCAAAACAGCGCCCGTAGATAACCCTGAACACGCCATTCTTCGCATTGCCAAAGAGAACAAGGGCGTTGTTGCGCCATCAGATGTGGCATTGGCAGCGAACATCTCGCTTGACGAAGCCAGAAAGACCCTCGACGCGATGGTTTCCAAAGGCTACGCTGATATGCGCGTCCGTAAAACCGGCACCATTGTCTACACGATTCCCGAAATGCTAGACAACGACGCCCCGCTCGAAGATATATAAGCATAGCCGAAGACCGTCGCCTCTAAAGGGGCGACTCAAACAGCTGTTCAAAGCAATTGGTACGTGAGCTTGAGGGGTTCTCATTGATTTTCTTGTACATCCTGAACAGCCTAAGAAGTATTTGAACACATAAGTCATCACTACTTTCGTGATACCATTGGTAGAAGCCAAAATTAAGAAGTTACAAATGAGCCGCGCGGGATTCGAACCCTCGACACCCGCCTTAAAAGGGCGATGCTCTACCGACTGAGCTAGCGGCCCATGTAATAGTAGTATAATGCTAAACACAAAAAAACGTCAAGCATTACTCGGTGTTTGTGTGAAAGACAAAGGATATATTCCCTAATATAGGCAAAAGCGAATCCGCCACCGGTATGGCGTGCTTCCTGAGCCTACCACCTTGCTGGCCCAGGGGGAAAAGAGCGGTAACTTCCCATGCATGAAGGCCAGTCCATGCATGGGCTCTTAAGGTTACCGCTCTTTTTTTAGTCTACTGCCTACAGACGGCACGGTGTTTCTGCCCGGCCGTCATGGAGCGGTTGTCATAGCGCCATGCGACGGGAGGCGCTCCGGGGGAAGGGCCGCCACGTTGTCCCCGCTACCTATACGGGCAGGGATACGATACCAAGAGGGGTGTCGGGCGTGTGCCGGAGTACACACTAGTGGACGGAGCGTGGGCGGAAGCTAACGGCAGGCTTTCGGCATGACTTCCATCGCTTCAAGTCCTTTCTGGAGGTAGTAATTGATGACCCAGGCTAGAGAGCGGTCTAATCGCTCCGCTTCCATTCTCAGCCGGTTTTCAATGTC